>CANHUG010000254.1 GCA_947462995.1 Verrucomicrobiales bacterium
AATTGCCGGAGGATCAGGTGTCGGAGGGAGGGTTTGACAATGAGGCGGCGACGCTGGCGGTGCAGCCGTTAGTGGTTGAGAAGTTTCTGGAGGCGGCGGACGCGGTGGTGACGGAAGTGTGGGGTGATCGGGCGGCGTTGGAGCGATTGGTTTTTGAGAGGCCTCCGGGGGGAGGTGAGCTGGTGGGGAAGGATTTCGAGATGGGGGAAGGGGCGTTTACGGTGGAGGTGCGGTTCAGAACCGAGGAGGGAGGGGCCCTGGTTGCGAAGGCGCCGGAGAAGGACGAATGGGTGGCGGGGGCGAAGGTTTTGTTTGTGAGTGATCGCGGGGAACTGGTGTATGACATTGGCTGGGTCGGGGAGAAGCGGTCGCGGCGGAAGGTGAACGACGGGAGTTGGCATACGGCGGTGCTTCACCAGAGCGGTGATAAGGTCAGGGTTTATCTGGACGGGCAGGTGGAGATCGAGACAGATGGGATGATGAGGCCTGATGTGGCGGGGCATCGGTTCAAGATCGGGGCGGCGGGCGGTGAGTTCGGGCCGTTCAAGGGAGAGATCAGTCACGTGCGTGGCTATCGTCCGGGGTTGGGGGATGAAGTGGTGGGGAAGTTAGGTGTCGGGGGTGAGCGGGAGCGTGAACCGGATTTTGTGTGGGCGCGGGGTGGTGGGTCCGGGGGGAAGGGTGGGGATGAATGGAATGAGATGGAGGCGGCGAGGCGGGTTTTGGGGCGGTTTCTTGGGATGGCGTTTCGGCGCGAGGTGGCGGAGGAAGAAGTGGAGCGCTATGAGGCGTTGTTTCGTGGGGCGCGGGCGTCGGGGGATGATTATGTGACGGCGATGAAGCTGCCGGTGCGGGCGGCGCTGGTGTCGCCGGCGTTTCTGTTCCGGACGGAGGAAGTGCAGACCGTTGGCGGTGCGTACCGTGTGTCTGGTCGGGAACTGGCGAATCGGCTATCGTATTTTCTGTGGATGAGCCTGCCGGACGAGCGGTTGGCGGAGCTGGGGGAGCGGGGCAGCCTTGCGGATGGGGCGGTGCTGGAGGCGGAAGTGGTGAGGATGCTGAGGGATCCGCGGTCGCAGCGGATGAGTCGGCATTTCGGGATGCAGTGGCTGCGGATCGGGGGGTTGGGGCAGAAGATCCGGCCGGACCGGGCGCTTTTTCCGCATGCGGACGACACGTTGCTGGAGGCGATGAAGGAGGAGAGTGTGCTGTTTGTTGATTCGGTGTTTCGTGAGGATCTACCGCTGAGGACCCTGCTGGATGCGGACTATACTTTTGCGAACGAGCGACTGGCGGCGCATTATGGGATGCCGGGAGTGGCGGGCGAGGAGATGCGGCGTGTGGAGTTTGGCGGTGGTGGGATGGGTCGTGGGGGCGTGCTGACGCAGGCGAGCGTGCTGACGGTGACGTCTTCGCCACGGCGGTCGAGTCCGGTGTTTCGGGGGAAGTGGATTCTTGATGTGTTGCTGGGGCAACCACCTCCGCCGCCGCCGCCGAATGTTCCGGAGCTGGGGGCTGCGGCCGAGAAGGGTGTGGGGAGCCTGCGGGATGCGTTGGGGGCTCATCGTGCGGATGCGGCCTGTGCCAGTTGCCATGACCGGATTGATCCGCTGGGGTTTGCGCTGGAGGCCTTTGATGCGACGGGGAGACTGCGGGAGGGGTTGGTGGACAATGCGGGGGTGTTGCCGGACGGCAGCGCGTTCGAGGGGCATGACGGGCTGAAAACGCTGCTGCGGACGAAGCGGGAGGGAGAGTTTGTGCGGCATTTTGCGAGCCGGCTGCTGGTGTTCGCGTTAGGAAGAGAGTTGAGTTTTACCGATGAGCGCGCGTTGCAGACGATACTGAAGCGGGTGCGCGAGGCGGGTGGTTCGTCGCGGGTGCTTGTGCGGGAGATTGTGTCGAGCTATCCATTTCAGTACAGCAAACAACCGGAGACCCCTGAGGGGAAGCAAACGCGATGAGACACTGGCGGATATCGAGACGGACACTGTTGCGCGGGACGGGGGCCTCGCTGGCGCTGCCGTTGCTGGAAGTGATGACGCCGGTATCGGCGCGGGCGGCGGCGAGACAGCGACCGCCGGTGCGGTTGGGGTGCATTTACCTGCCGAACGGGTCTCCGGAGAGTGCGTGGAATGCGTTGGTGGATGGGGATGGACGGATGACGGCGATGGCGGAGAACATGCGGCCATTCGAGCCATTCAGGGAAGATCTGCAGCTGGTGACCGGGCTGGAGTCGGAGGTGCGGGGAAGCCATCCGGCGGGCGGAGCGACGTGGTTGATCCGGCCTGCGCCGGAGGGAGATGGGATCAATGCGCGGAAGGGGGTGGGGGGAGTTTCGATGGATCAGATCGCGGCGCGAGCGATTGGCGGCGGAACGCTGCTGTCATCGCTGGAGCTGATCATGAAGCCGGAGGGGAGTTTCTCGAGTGACATCCTGCGGAATAACATTTCGTGGAGTACACCGACGACGCCTGTGCCGAGGGAGACCGAGCCATTGGCGGTATTCCGGCGGTTGACTCGAGAGGGCGGTGGGGCGGAGGGGTCGGCGAGGGATGACAGGAAGGCGATACTCGACACGGTGCTGGAAGACGCGAAGAGTTTGAGGGCGAAGGTGAGCACTGCGGATCGGGACAAACTGGACGAGTATTTCGAATCGGTGCGTGAAGTGGAGAAGCGGCTGGCGATGACCCGTGAGGAATCGCAGAGTCAGCGGCGGGCGATGCTGGCGGGTGCGGTGGCTCCGCCGGGAGGTTATCCGGAGAATCACGAAGTGTACATGCGACTGATGTTCGACATGATGGTCCTAGCGTACTGGACGGATTCGACCCGGGTGGCGAGTTTCATGCTCGACCATGAGCAGAGCAATCGGTACTTCGATTTCATCCCTGATGTGAGGGGGATGTGGCACGCGCTGTCTCACTGGGGCGACGTGTCTGGGAAGACGGAGGATGACGACGGGCGGACGTCATGGACGTCGAAGGAAGTGAAGCGGCAGCAGTATCTCAAGGTGATTCATTACCATCATGAGCAGGTGGCCTATTTTCTGGGGAAATTGAAGTCGATCCGAGAGGGCGAGGGGACCCTGCTGGACAACAGTCTTATTTTGTACGGGTCGCCATTTGAAGACGGGAACCGGCATGCGTCGAAACGGGTGCCGGTGATGCTGGCGGGCAAGGCGGGCGGCAGGCTGAGGACGGGCAGGCAGTTGAGTTATGACGGGCAACCGCGCGAAGGCATTTATCTCAGCATGCTTGATGCGCTGGGCGTGCATGTTGAGAAGATGGGGAATACGGACAAGGCGTTGTCGATTGGGTGAGCGGCAGCAAGGAAGTGGCCGTCGGCCGGCATGGCGGAACGCGAATGGCGGGAGAGGCGATTCGGTTGGGGGTTTACGATTTGGAAGGAGTTCTGCGGCGGCTGATGGCGAAGCCGAAGCCGACGAGCAGTGAGGCGACCCCCGTGGTTCCCGGCTCTGGAACGGACGCTGGTGCCGCGGTCACGATGATTTTCATGGTGGTTGACGACCATTCCTCTTTAAGAATGAATGAATTGTGGGACCAGCGGCCAGGTCCTGCAGAGGCAAGCGCATTGCCATTGATGGAGAAGGTACTGAATTGCCCGAGATAGGAATCGAACATCAGCAAATTGAAGGTCTGGTTGTCTTTGAGTGAGGATTCGTCGAGTTCGAGGCCAAAGGCTCCGTCGAAGTTGGCCACCCCATCGATGGACAAGGCTGCTGTGGTGGTTCCGTCGAAAACAGAGATCAGAGAACCGACATTGAGCTGGGTGAAGTTGCCATGGATGGTTGGTGCTCCGGAGAAGGCGAGCGTGGACTCGTTGAAGACCGAACCTGAGCCGCCCGTCACGGAGATATCGGAACCAAGGTTGATTCTACCGTCCAAGAGGGAAAGGTTGCCGTCGGCAACATTGAGCGTTCCACCGCTGAACGTACCGGTTCCACCGGCCGCGGAGACCTCGACGTTCTGATTTTCGATGGTGAATCCATGGTAGATGGTGCCCTCGATGACGATGCGGCCACTGAGCAGTGCACTTGCGCCGGTGCTCTCAAGGGCGGGCCCTCGTGTCCCGGTGGCGTCGCCGAGCACGCCTCCCGGACCGACGACCAGGGCAGGACCCGTTCCTGCACCTGTGTAGGCAATCACTCCGGTATTGATGATCTTTTCAGTGGTGCCGGAAATGCTCAAGGCGGTGCTGCCGCCTTCGATCCGGCCTGTATTTGTGAGGGTCGTGGTCAAGCCGGTGGCCTGGGCAATCCCCTCGGTGACTCCGCTGATGAGCCCGTCGTTGGAGATCTGACTGGTGTTTCCGTAGAGGAAGATGGCCGAGGCACTCACGGTGGAGCGGATCACGCCGGTCGGGGCGTTGTCAACGGTTCCGGTGTCGTGGAGCATCATGCCGTATTCAGTTCCTTCGATGATTCCGGAATTGGTGACGGTGCCGAAGGTGCGGAAATCGGAAAGGACCCCGATGGTGCCCTTGATGGTGCCTGTATTGGTGATGGCCGCGAGGGTGCCGCCGTAGCCACCGATTCCGGAAGCAGCGCCACTGATGAGACCGTCATTGGCGATGAGGCCGGTGTCTCCGTAGACAGCGATCCCATGGCCGGTGCCCGTCGAGCGGATTGATCCGGTCGACGTGTTCGTGATCGTACCGGTTGTACCCAGTTGCATCGCGGAATCGACGGCCTCGATGGTTCCGGAGTTGGTTATCGAGCCAATCGTGCTACCCCACGCACTAATGCCCTGGTAGCCGCCCCTGATGGTCCCGCTGTTGGTCTGGTTGGTCAGGTTGATGCCTTCAAGGTACATGCCGTGGCCATTCGTGCCTTCGATCAGGCCGGCGTTGTCGATTGTTCCGACGGTGGCGTAAGGGATGCCAACGCCATTGCCTGTGGCCGAAATCGATCCGGTGGCGGCATTGGTGAGCGTGCCGATGGAGTTGCCGCTTTGGTAGATACCCCAATCGCCGGCGCCGCTGATCGTGCCGCTGTTGGTGAGCGTGCCGATGATGCCGTAGCTTTCGATGCCGTTGGTGGCAGCTGTGATCGAACCGGCATTCGAGAGGGTATTCAATGTGCCCCCCGCCTTGAGAATGCCTTGGGATGCTCCGATGATCTGGCCGTCGTTGGAGATCAGATCGTTGTTTCCGTAGAGGTAGATTGCCGAGAGGTTGACGGTCGAGCTGATTACGCCTGTGGCGGCATTGGTGATGGTACCGGTGTCGTGGAGCACCATGCCGTGTTCTGTTCCCGTGATGGTTCCGGAGTTGGTGATGGTACCGAAGGGGCGGTATAAAGAGTGGATCCCGCTGGATCCCTCGATAGTGCCTGTGTTGGTGATGGCGGTGAGCGTGCCGCCAAGGCCAATGATTCCGTAAGCGCTGCCGCTGATGGTGCCGGCATTGGCAATGAGACCGGTGTCTCCGAGAACGGCGATGCCATGCCCGCTGGTGGTCGAACTGATCAGCCCGGTTGCGGTGTTTGTGATGGTACCGGTGGCATTCAGGACCATGGCGTGACTGCCGCTTTCGATGGTTCCGGAGTTGGTGATGGATCCGATCGTGGTGGCGGACTCCGCATTGATGGCCTGGTTTCCGCCCGAGATAACCCCACTGTTTGTCAGATTGGTCAGGGTGCTGTTGGCAAGGTTAATGCCGAACCCATTTGTGCCTGCGATGCG
>CANHUG010000255.1 GCA_947462995.1 Verrucomicrobiales bacterium
CCAAAGAAATCGGGTCCGGGAATGTTGTTGAAGGCGATCGTGCCACCCCTCGAGGTGATACCCGCGGTATTGGCAAGGCGATCGACGCCGCCTTCACCGCTGCCGTTGGACAGGGTCAGGGTGCCGCCGTTCACAAGGGTGAAACCGGTCGAAGCCAGCGTGCCGCTTCCGTTGAGATTGAACCCTCCCGAAGTCGTGATGACGTTGAAATTGGCACTGTTCGTGCCGCCATTGATCTCCGTCGGGCCAGTGTAGAGGTTCGCCGTGTTCAGGATGACGGTGCCAGTGCCGTTCTTGGTCAGGCTCGTGCCCGCACCCGCAAGGACGCAACTGATCGCATGCGCTATATTGGCCGGATTGTTGGCCCTGATCGTGGAAACCGCCGCCAGATTGATGGTGCCCCCCGAAAGTTCGATGGACCCTGACGATGACGCAAAATTCAGATCGCCCGCACTCACCGTATTCACCGCGATGAAACCCGCACCCAGCCCCAGCGACGCATTACCGAAATTCAGAACATCGGCGGTCGTCGTGGTGACGCTGTTTCCATTCACGACCGTCAACCCGGTCATATCCGTGGTCCAGCCTCCCATGGTCGCCCCGAGAGTTGGTACGCTCCACGTGCCAGTGGCGTCGCCGAAGCCCGCCTCACCGTCATTGGCATCCCAATAAAGAGTGGCAGCGGTCACCTTCGGGACACTGAGGCCAGCCAGCAAGGCGGCGACAGCAGCGGCGAACGGGAAGGAAAGTCGGGTCGGGGAAAGGAGTCGGCGTTTCATGCAGCTGGTTTCCAGTAGGTTTTTTGATTAAATGATGGTGAGGCGCAGCAGGCTACGTGCCCGCGTCGCCTTTGGTTGAACAATCTCAGCAAAACGCCCCATCCTGACTCTTTCTGGAATCCTCGTGGCCGCATCCAACGCACCACAATGACTTCAGACAGACGAATTTGACCGTTTCACATCGAATTTCGCAGGCCGACGGCCGCCATGTCAAGACCCTCCTCAATGACAACCAGGGCGCGCCGCGAGCCACTCGCGGCACGCCCGGCACCCAACAAAATGACACCGAACCCCGTACGGGGTCCCCCCAGAACCAGCCAACCAAAGGCCCTGAACACCGGAAGCCCGCTGCCGCTTTCCCGGAGCCAGCCCCCTTGCCCGGCACCGTTCAAGCTCTTTACCCCTCGCCCCTCGCCCCTCGCCCCGTGTCCCGTGTCCCAACGGGACACCGCATACCACCCCAGACCACCGCTCTGGGTAACACAACCACCCCACACCACCCGCGTTCTGTAGGAACGCCCTATACCAGCCCAGAGCATCGCTCTGGGTCCACCACCACCACCCCACACCACCCGCGTTCTGTAGGAACGCCGCATACCAGCCCAGAGCATCGCTCTGGGTCCAGACCACCGATCAACCCCATCCGCCCTCTCCGCCCTCTCCGCCCTCTCTGTCCTATCCGTCCTATCCCTCCGATCCGCCTCGTCCAGCCAAGCCACGCCCACGCCCTCTCAATCCCTGCCATCGCCCAAAACGACAGATCCACCTCAGTCCCTCAACTCCATCCATGCCCATCGGAAACCCTCTCTCCCATCTCTCACCAAACGTCAAACTCCGCAGCCGACCCTCGCCGTGCTCGGCAAAAGTCAGATGAACTCGGGCGGCAAACTGTGGCCACCAACGGACCATGCAGGAATATGTCTGAACTCAAGGCGTCGGGCACCGTTTCTTAGCCGAACGTCAAAGTGATGGCACACCCACTAGCGGTAGCCAACGTTGATCGCGGGGTTGAGGTTAAAATTACGTGGGAGCATCAAGAACAGAGGGGCTAGTGGGGGTTGCCATCCACGGCTTGTTGGGCATGTCTTTTTGCTATTGAGGATACCACGCCTTCCATCTCAATTGAGTATGGGAGTGTGTAGAGAAATCCATCGACTGCATTTAGGGTGCCATCCTTGGCGCGGCGAAGAAATACAAAAACCTTAGCTGCGCTCATCAATTGGTCCGTGTCATCAACAACGATGAACTTGCTCGGTGCCGCTGGAGTCACAGGAAATTCCGATCCGCCTTTCGAGTTCGGCTCCTGTGGCGGTTCCAACGCCACGCTCTGAATGTCCAAGTGGCGAACGACCTGAACCGTGGTCTTCGATGGCAGTGACTCGCCTTTGAGTGTCCTCTCAACCAGTGCTGATGCGTGACCTGTCATCACCATTAGTTCCGACGTGCGCCACATCTGCGGTTCCCGCAGCTTCGCTATTGCGATTACATCCGCCGTGGTCGCCAATTCGTGAAGGACAGGATGCTCACTGGTCTGCGCCGAAGCAGGGAATTCAAATGATACGGCGAGCACTAGAAGAAGTGGCTTCATGGTTCTGGATTTCTTGCCCAACGTCCCGGATCAGGCGACGGCGAGCGGGAGGCGTCGATGACACGACAGATGCCATACGAGCCGTTGCCTGCATCCGTTTTGTTGAACAAAGCCGCTACGCGGCAAGGTCGCTCGGGGGCGCGTGGAGTTGATGGATGCGAGAGCATTTTCGGTGGCCTTGATCACCTCGGACTTAGCAGGTTCCGGGTCTATGTTCAACTCTCATTCTTCCCGTCGCCGGTTGCGTGCAGCCGGACCTTCAACGTCCACTCCTGCGGCTTCGGCCGCTGATTCCGCGGGGATCCAGCCTCCGCCGACGAAGGCTCCCTCGCGAGCTGCGTCAGCGGCACCGATGCGCAGCGGCAAGATGTATCCCGATCCGCTGCATTACGATCATCTCTGGCCATCGATGCAGCGCTTTGCCGAGTTTCTGGCACTGCGTTATGATTCGCTGCGCACGCGCCACAGTTATTACCGCCAGTTGAGGCTGCTCTGTGAGCACTTCGGGAGTGCTGATCCCGCCCTCCTGACAGAGGATCAGCTGCGGGCATACCTTCTCCATGTGAAGACAGTGCGCCTGTGGAAGCCGAAGACAATGCGTCAGGCGCTGGCCACAGCGCATGCATTCTTCTCTGAGATGCTGGACCTCGGCCGCTGGCGTGTGTTTGACGAGGTGAAGACGAAGGATCCTGATTCACTGCCTCCTGTCCTGACCCGTGAGCAGGTGCGGGCGCTGCTCCAAAGCATCCGACTGCGCCGCTATCGCACCCCTCTGAAGCTCATCTACTGCTGCGGGCTGCGTCTGTCCGAGTGCCTCAACCTGACCATCCACGACATTCTCGGCAGCGAACACAAGCTTCGCATCCGCGCAGGCAAGGGCGGCAAAGATCGGGTGATCCCGCTGCCCGCCGCCATGCTCAGGGATCTGCGGGACTACTACCGCTTCCATAGGCATCCGCTGCTGATCTTCCCCAATGCGGGTCGCGGCGACAACACGCCCGGAGCTCTCGCCCGACGCATGCATGCCGCCACCAGCACCATGCCGCATAACTCTTTGCAGCGCCTGCTCGTCCTCGCCCGCAGAGAGCTCAATCTGCCCGATGCCACACCACACACCCTGCGGCATTCCTTCGCCACGCATCTGATCGAAGGCGGTGCCATTCTGCATACCGTGCAGCACCTGCTCGGCCACACTTATCTGAACTCCACCGAGATCTACCTCCACCTCACACACCGCAGCGAGCAGCAGGCGATGCGGCTCATGGCAGAACTGTGCGCAGACCTGCCTCGATAACTGCACCTCCGTAGCAGGGAGAATGCCCACAGTCATCGAGGCACTGCGTCGATTCATTCCCGCTTATCTGAGCACAAGCCCCGTGCTCAGTGGCGTGCAGCACCGTGCCCTGTGGGCACTGCAGAACTGCCGGACCGCCGTGATGGGCGGGCATGTGCACGGCTGTACGGAATGCGCCGGAGAGCGACAACCGTCAGATCGGCCGACTACCTCATGCCTCCCGATCCCCTGAAGAAGGCCCTCAGGCATCATTTCGGAGCGCAGATGAAGGCCCTCGGCCTGACCTGTGATCCGTCCGTCTGGCGCAAAAAATGGGGCATCAACGTGCAGGCCTTCGGCTCTGGTGCGAACGCCGTCAAATACCTCGGACGCTACATCCACCGCAGCGTGATTGGTGACAGCCGCATTCTGTCCGTCACAGAAAGCCACGTCACCTTCCGTTATCTCGACCGCACCGATCGGGCTAAACCGGTAGAGCGCATCCTGACGCTCGATGGCGTCGAGTTCGTCAGAAGATACCTCCGCCACGTGCAGCCCGCGAAGCTCCGGGCTGTTCGCTACTACGGCTTCCACCACCCCGCCGCGAAGAAGACGCGGCTGCGCGTGCAGCAATGGAGTGACCGGACTCCTGCAAACCCCGCGCCCAGCGAACCGGCTGCCGCCACAACCGAGGGACAAGGAACCGCAAAGCGGCAACACCTCTGCCCCTGCTGCCAGCAGCCCATGGTGATCATCGGCCGAATTCAGCCAGGCTGGAAACGCAGAGCCCTATGCCAGTCGATGAGCGTCCGCGCGCCGCCCAGCCAACCGACCCGCGCGGCCCCGGATGCCGCGGGACAGGCAGCCGAAAGGCGGCCACATCGGAGTGATCGGAGCGACGGTGGCAATCGAATCCAGGAAGCGTTCCTATCATGAAACGATCACTCCTCGAAGCCAACGGCAACCGCGCCGCGGAGAGTCCACGCCCGCGCCCCACCCAAATGAGCGAAATGTGGCCCCACCGCTCCCAGAACCGCTGCGCAGCGATCACCGCAGCCCCGTCGCGCGCCCATCAAGGGCCCGCAAAACGCCTGAAATCACCGCTCAACGGGCAATCAGGGCACACCCGCCAAACACAAAGCGCATAGATCGTCCCGGGTGCTATTGCCGGGCTTGTTCAACCACAGGGGCATTGGCTGGCTCGTTCCTCGCAGCCATGCACCCTTGAATGTTCGCCTTGGTTGGTGGATGGTAGCTGCTCATGTCTGTGAGGATGAGTCTGAGACTACCCTATCTCGAAAATCCTGCCACTGCTGAAATGTGCCTCCGGCCTCCTCCAGCCGGAAGAAGTCCCCGCTCTGGCAGTCAAAGCCGCGCAATCGTAGTGATGAGAGAAGCTGGTCGATCAGTCTCATGGCATCTCCACCGCCACGCACATGAAGCATGTAACCGTCACAGATGTCTTCCGAACCCATGTTGAACTCGATGGTAAAGGTGGGGCGATCCAACATACCCCAACTAGGATCGGTGAAATCAACGTCTGGAATGACCCTCTGAATGTCACTGATGACCTGTGATCGTGGGCCGAGTGGTGATGGCCGAAAGTCATCGGGAATCTCGTCAACGCATGTCGCCGACTCTGGAAGATGCTGAATGCTGATGTCCCAACTCATGGCGATTTAGGCGAACGATAGAGTGGAGGCACCGGCGCAACAAGCTCCGAATCGATTAGGGACATTATCGCCGGTTGCCTCGCATGGCTTGTTCGGCTTGGTTTGTTTCGGGATCATCGGCGGGCATAATGGAAAACTCGTAATCCCCATCCGGATAGTGGTCCGAGTAGGAGAAAATCTCGATGCATGAAAGAAGTCCATCGTCACCACACCAGACGACCGATCCGGCACCGTGCTCAAGGTCAGGTGAGTTCAAATGCGGTCCAGGATACTGACTAGTCTGCGGCATAGACTACACTTGATGCTCTGAAGAATGACCGAACCAGACTGGGATTCCGTTTGATAGCATCCAGATCGCTGACCACACGTGCTTTCAATGATTC
>CANHUG010000256.1 GCA_947462995.1 Verrucomicrobiales bacterium
GCCGCCGAAGCTGATCGGGAAGGAGAAGGCGCTGAATTCGTTCATCGTGGCGTCGCCGCAGTGTCCGACGGGTCGGTGGTGGGATGTGAAGGAGATCAAGCAACTGGTGGATCACCTGAGCGAGAGCCAGCCGGTGGACCGGAGCCGGATTGTGATGACGGGGTTGAGCATGGGCGGGTTCGGGACGTGGGGATTTCTGGCGGAGTATCCGGATGTGCTGGCGGCGGCGGTACCGATTTGTGGGGGTGGGAAGCCGGAGACGGCGGTGCGGTTCAAGGATGTGCCGCTGCATTGCTATCACGGGGCGAAGGACAACGTGGTGACGCAGTCGAAGAGTGACGAGATGATCGAGGCGCTGAAGAAGGCGGGCGGGAAGCCGCAGTACACGATTTTCCCGGAGGCGGGGCATGATTCGTGGACGGATGCGTATGCGACGGCCGGGTTGTACAAGTGGCTGCTGGAGCAGCGGCGTGCGGCGAAGTGAGGGGATGGAGTGAGGCGGTGAATCCCTGGTTGCATGGAGGCGGGTCCGCGGAAGTCTGCGGGCCTGACTTTTGAGCATGAGTGCAGCGAACCAGACCAGACCATTACGAGTTGTCATTGCGTGCGGCGGCACGGGTGGCCACCTGTTTCCCGGCATTGCGGTGGCGCAGGAAGCGCGGCGGCGGGGTTGGGAGACCCTGCTGCTGATTTCGAGCAAGCAGATTGATGCGCTGGCGGTGCAGGGGCATGAGGATCTGCGGTTTGAGAAGGTTCCGGCGGTGGCGATGCCGAGTCCGTTGTCGCCGGCGATGGTGAAGTTTCTGTGGCGGTTCTGGAAGACGCGGCGGCAGTGCCTTGAGCTGATCCGTGGGTTCCGGGCGGATGCGGTGCTGGGGATGGGGGGATTCACGTCATTGCCGCCGGCGATGGCGGGGCGGAAGCTGGGGTTGCGGACGTTTGTGCATGAATCGAATGCGGTGCCCGGGAAGGCGAACCGGATGACGGCGCGGTTTTGCGATACGGTGCTGCTGGGGCTGGAGGCATGTGCGAAGTATTTTCCGAAGGCGCGGGTGCGGGTGACGGGGACGCCGCTGCGGAGTTCGCTGTGTGCTCCGGTGGATGCCAGGGAGGCGCGGGAGATGTTTGGGCTGCGGGACGACCGGCAGACGATTCTGATTATGGGCGGGAGCCAGGGAGCGCGCGGGGTGAACAAGGCGGTGGTGGCGGCGCTGCCGGGGCTGGCGGCGGTGGCGGAGCGGGTGCAGGTGCTGCACATTACGGGGCCGGGCGATGCGGAGACGATTGCGCCGGAGTATGCGAAGTTTCCGGGGCTGACGGTGCATGTGGCACCGTTCTGCCAGAGGATGGATCTGGCGTATGCGGTTGCTGATGTGGCGGTTTCGCGGTCAGGGGCGAGCAGCCTGACGGAATTGAGTGCGTTCGGGGTGCCGACGATTCTGGTGCCGTATCCGTTTGCGGCGGACGATCACCAGCGGCGGAACGCGGATGTGTTCACGGCGGCTGGTGCGGCGATCGCGGTGGAGGAAGCGGAGATTGGCGAGGGGAAGCTGGGAGGGTTGCTGCTGGAGCTGCTGGGCGATGCGGAGAGGCGAGCGGGATTGGCGGCGGCGATGCGGCTGCTGGCACCGCGGGATGCGGCGGCGCGGGTGTGCGATGCGATCGCGGAGGGGTGAGGATCAGACGTCGCAGAGTTGGACGGCGGCGCTGAGGGAGGCGATGGGGTCTGGGCCTTTGGGGATGAATTCCTGGCCGACGAAGCCCTTGTAGCCGCTTTCTGCGATGGCGCGCATGATGGGCGGGTAGTTGATTTCCTGGTTGTCGTCGAGTTCGTGACGGCCGGGATTTCCTGCGGTGTGGATGTGGCCGACGAAGGGTGCGCATTCCTTGTACCGGCGGATGACATCGCCGTCCATGATCTGGACGTGGTAGATGTCGAAGAGCATTTTCATGCGTTCGGAGGAGATTTCGCGGCAGACGTCGAGGGCGTAGTCGATGTGGTCGCACCAGTAATCGGGGTGGCCCTTCATGGATTCGTCGACGCGGGAGTTGAGCATCTCGAGGCAGAGCGTGACTTTTTTTTCCTCGGCGTAGGGGACGATTTTCTTGAGGCCGTCGATCATGTTGCGGCGTGCGGTGTCGTGGGCGAGGGCGCGGCGGAAGCCTGAGAAGGTGATGACGCTGGGGATGCCGTGGGCGGCGGAGGCGTCGATGCTTTTTCTGAGGGCGGCGATGCATTCGTCGTGTTCCTCGGGGTGGGCGAAGCCCTTGGCGAAGCCGTGGCTGCCGGCGATGGCGCAGGTGAGCCCGTGTTTTTTGAGGGTTTCCCAGTGTTCCGGGCCGACGAGTTCGACGGAGGCGACGCCCATGGAGGCGGCGGCGGCGGCGAGGGTGTCGACGGACATGGGGTTGAAGCACCAGTGGACGACGGACTGGCGGATGCGGCCCTTGGAGATTTTGTAGGGAGCGGCGGCGGTGGCGGAGGTGAGGCTGGAGACGGCGGCGGGGAGGGCGGCGGCGGTGGAGAGGAAGCGGCGGCGGCGGGTCATGGGGATGGATGGGGTGGGGAGGGGAGGGGTGTCAAGCCCTTGGCGGCGGGTGCGTGCGTGTGCGTATTTGAAAAAATGATTGCTTATTGAGACAAAGGCGGCTTCCTCTGGCGCTTCCGTCCCGGCGGGTCGGTCCGGACGTTTACTTTCGGTCCCGGGTTCGCCGTCTCAATTCCTCCCAAACCGTCAGTATGATCGAAGTCAAAAACCTGACCAAGCAATTCGGCCCCAAAGTGGCGGTCGACAATCTGTCCCTTTCTGTCCGGAAAGGGGAAGTTCTCGGATTTCTCGGGCCGAATGGTGCCGGGAAGTCGACGACGATGCGCATGATCACCGGATTTCTTCCGCCGACGTCTGGCGGGGTGACGGTGGGCGGCGACGACATGCTCGAGGCACCGAATCTGGCGAAGGCGCGGATCGGGTATCTTCCGGAGAGTGCGCCGCTGTATCTGGACATGACTGTCGAGGGTTTCCTCGGGTTCACGGCTGAGCTGCGGGGCAAGTCCGGCAGTGACAAGAAGGCGGCGGTGGACCGGGCGATTGAGACGTGCTTTCTGCAGAAAGTGCGGCGGCAGGCGATTGACACGCTGTCGAAGGGTTACCGGCACCGGACGTGTCTGGCGCAGGCGATCATTCACGATCCGGAGGTGCTGATTCTGGACGAGCCGACGGATGGTCTGGATCCGAACCAGAAGGATGTGGTGCGGAATCTGATCCGCGAGATGGGGAAGACGAAGGCGATTATTTTTTCGACGCACATTCTCGAGGAAGTCGAGGCGTGCTGCAGCCGAGCGATCATTATTGATCAGGGGCGGATTGTGGCGGACGGGACCCCGCAGGATCTGCGGCGGCGTGCGAGCCGGGCGGGTGCGGTGCATGTGGCGGCGAGCGGTTTGAGCGGTGGGGCGATCGAGAAGGAACTGGCTGGATTGCGGCATGCGGCGCGGGTGGAAGGCAGTGCGCTGGCGGAAAGCTTCAGCGGGATTGTCTGGCCGAAGCCGAATACTGGTGCTGGAGTGCTGGCGGCGGAGATCTACCAACTGGCTGGCGCGAAGAATCTTGTGCTTTCCGAGCTGCACGAAGATCAGGGCCGACTGGACGACATGTTCCGTGAACTCACGAGTGGCAACAAGTCCTGAGACATTACTAACTTTTCCAACCTGAACCGGAGCGAATTTATCCCATGCGCAACGTCTGGATTGTCTTCAAACGCGAGCTGATCAGTTATTTCACCACGCCGCTGGCGTACGTGCTGATCATCATCTTCTGTTTTCTGAGCCTGAGCCTGTGTCTGTTCTTCGGTGGTTTCATCGAGCGGGGCGACGCATCGCTGAGCAGCTTTTTCTATTTCCACCCGTGGATCTACATGATTTTCGGTCCTGCGATCGGGATGCGACTGTGGTCTGAGGAGCACCGGATGGGCACGACGGAGCTGCTGCTGACGATGCCGATTTCGCCATGGGAGGCGATTCTGGGCAAGTTCCTGGCGGCCTTCACGGTGCTGGCGGTGACGCTGCTGTCGACGATCGGGATGGTATTCACGGTGCTGAGCCTCGGGGAGCCTGACGTCGGGGTGATATTCAGTGGTTACCTTGGGAGTTTCCTTGTGGGGGCCTCATCGATAGCGATCACGTGTGCGGTGTCTGCGATGACGCGGAATCAGATCACGTGCCTGCTGGTGTCGGTGACGATCTGCCTTGTGCTGACGCTGATCGGGTTCCCGCCGATTTCGGATCTGCTGCGCGGTTCGTCGTTCCTTGGGATCAAGCTAGGATTTCTGGCGGACATCTGCAATGGCGTGAGCCTTTTCTGGCATTCCACGGAGATGGCCCGCGGCCTGATGCGGATTCAGTCGCTGATCTACTTCATCAGTCTGATTGGCTTCTGCCTGTTCCTCACCAGCGTGATCATCCGCTCGAAGCGCGCCTGAACCGCTAAACCTGCTTTAAAGAAAAACCATGAGCACTCCTGAACAAACCAGTGCCCCGAAGAACCGTGGCTGGCTGCTGACTGCGGTCGGCACGCTCGTCGTCCTAGCCATCACTGTGGTGGTGAACATCATTGCGTCGCTCAGTTCGAGCCGCGTTGACTGGACGGAATACAAAGTACACACCCTGACGGAAGGGACGAAGAACATTGTAGGCCGTGTCGATACGGACACGACGCTGAAGTTTTTTGTGTCGCCGAAGGATCAGCTGCCACCGAACCTGCGGCCGCTGGTTGACCAAACGGACAGTTGGCTGGCGCGGTACCGCGAGTTGAATCCGAAGTTTGTGAAGATCGAGAAGCAGGAAGTCGAGCCTGCGACGGACGAGGAAGAAGCGGCGAAGGCTGCGGGGATTGAGCCGCGGGGCGGTCGGTTCTACTTCGGGGTCGCGGTGACGAGCCTGGACAAGTCTGCGTTGATTGACTGGGTGCCGGATTTGCTGTCGAGCGATGGTAAGGAAGACGACAAGATCGAGTACAACCTGTCGCGTGCGATCAGCGAGGTGAACCGGAGCAAGCAGAAGACGCTGGGATTGCTGACGCCGCTGCAGATCACGGGGAATCCGTTTGGTGGTGCGCAGCCGTGGGCGATTTATCAGGCGCTGAAGTCGCAGTATGATGTGAAGACGATCGAGGCGACGGCGTCGACGATTGATCCTACGCTGGACGTGGTGGTGCTGATTCACCCGGCGGGGATTTCCGACGAGACGCAGTTTGCGGTGGAGCAGTACCTGCTGAACGGCGGTCGGGTGGTGGCGTTCCTTGATTCGTCGAGCCTTGCGGCGGCGGCGACGAGCCGTCAGCAGCCGGGGATGCCGCCGGGCATGGCACCTGGGGCGGTTGAGCCTGCTTCCAATATCAGCAAGCTGCTAGGGGCGTGGGGTTATTCGCTGGATACGACGAACATTGTGGCGGACCCGGCTTATGGGATGAACATGCAGGGGACGAGTTTCCCAGTGGTGATGGAGCTGGGGCCTGATGCGGTGGGAGACAAGAATGACGACGTGGTGAAGTCGCTGACGAACTTCTTCTTTATTTACTCAGGAGCGTTCAGCGGGTCGCCTGCGAGCGGGCTGACGGAGACGGTGTTTCTGAAGACATCGGACAAGCACTCGATGGTGCCTGTTTCGTATGCGAA
>CANHUG010000257.1 GCA_947462995.1 Verrucomicrobiales bacterium
GCAAACTCGCCCCCGGCCAGATCTGGCGTCAGGAAAGCATCATCGGCAGTGTCTTCACGGGCACCGTCGAGACCGAGGGCGACTCCGTCATCCCCACCATCACCGGCCGCGCATGGGTCAATGCCGAAGCCACGCTCCTCCTCGACGACTCCGACCCGTTCCGCGACGGCATCCGCTCCGCTTCCTGACGTCGCGTCCTAACTCCCCCTTCTCTTTCCCCTTTCCCCTCCTCTCCATGCCCCCAAGACACACGCTCATCATCGGCAGCGGCGTCATCGGCCTCAGCACCGCTCACTACTGCCAGCAGCGCGGCCACGCCGTCACCATCATCGACCGGCTCCCCGCCCAGCGCGACGGCTGCTCGTTCGGCAACGCCGGCATGATCGTCCCCAGCCACTTCATCCCGCTCGCCGCCCCAGGCATGGTCAAACTCGGGCTCAAATGGATGTGGAACCCGGAATCCCCCTTCTACATCAAACCCCGTCTCTCATGGGACCTCATCACATGGGGCTTCCGCTTCTGGCAGGCCGCTAACAAACAACACGTCGCCCGCTGCGCCCCGCTCCTCCGCGACCTCAACTTCGCCAGCCGCGCCTGCTACGAAGCCCTCGCCGCCGAAGGCCACGAGTTCAGTCTCGTCCAGAAGGGCCTCGCCATGCTCTGCAAAACAGACCACGCCCTCCACGAGGAAGCCGCCACCGCCGCCCGCGCTAACGAACTCGGCATCCCCGCCGAGGTCCTCGACGCCCGCGCCATGGCCGCGCTCGACCCCACGGTCTCCATGGACATCAACGGCGCGGTCTACTTCCCCAAGGACTGCCACCTCTCTCCCTCCCGCTTCATGGCCAGTCTCGAAGCCAGTCTCATCGCCGGCGGTGCCACCTTCGTCCGCAATACCGAGGTCTCCGCCTTCGCCTCCGAAGGCTCACGCATCACCGCCGTCCAAACCTACAACGGTGACTTCTCCGCCGACGAAATCGTCGTCGCCGGCGGCTCATGGTCCCCCAAACTCGCCGCCGCCCTCGGGCTCCGGCTCCCCATGCAGGCCGGTAAAGGCTACAGCCTCACCGTCACCAATCCCCGCGAACTCCCGCAACTCTGCTCAATCTTCACCGAAGCACGCGTCGCCGTCACCCCCATGGACGGCGCCCTCCGCTTCGGCGGCACCATGGAAATCGCCGGCCTCAACGAGGACATCACGCCCCGCCGCGTCACCGGGATCATCAAAGCCGCCCCCAAGTACTTCCCCGCCTTCCGCGAATCCGACTTCGACGGGATCCTCCCATGGCGCGGGCTCCGTCCCTGCTCGCCAGACGGCATGCCCTACATGGGCCGTACCTCCCGCTGGAAAAATGTCACCATCGCCACCGGCCACTCCATGATGGGCCTCAGTCTCGGCCCAGGCACCGGCAAACTCATCGCCGAAGTCGTCGACGGTGCCAAACCCTCCATCGACCTCTCCCTCCTCTCGCCCGACCGCTACGCCTGACTCCCCGACCTCACTAACTACTCACGGCCGCCCGCTCCGCACGCGCTCCACCGCGTCCCGCTCCGCCGCCGGCAATTGCTCCACCCCCGGCGCACGCAACAGCACCCACCCGGTCAGCAGCACCCACGCCGAGACCAGCACCACCGCCGCCGCAATCCCGCGCCCATTCACCGCTCGGTGCCGCACCTCCGCATGCGTCGTCCGGTCCCACAGGGTATCCCCATGCTTCAGATACACATGGAACCCCATCGCCCATTGCCCCACCGGCAGCAGAAACCCGGCCGGCAATCCGAACCCAGCCCCCGCCGCCCACACCAGCACCGCCCGCTTCAGCGCCACCACAAACCCTAACCGCTCGCCATCCGCTCCCGTCACCCGCAACCCCAGCGCCGCCTTCCCCGGCGTCACCCCCAACCACGCCAGCAGCGCCGCCTCCACCAACACCCAGATCGCCGGCCCCGTCAGCACCACCATCAACCCCGGAAACACAAACTGCCACACATCCACTCGCCCCAGCCCCACCAGCACCCCCGTCACCGCCGCCCGCGCCACCAGCAGATCAATCTGCCGCGCAAAAAACCGCCGCCATCCCAGCGTCCGCCGCGCCCGCAACACCATCACCTCCGGCCCGCGCTCATCCATCGGCACCACGTCCTTCACCGTCTCCGCCACCCGCATCGCCTCCACATACCCCTCAGGCAACGGCGGCGGCCCAGACTCCATCGGCCCCAATCGCAGCGACGTGTTCAGCGACTCCTCCTCACCCAGCGGCCGCCACGCCCCCATCCCCGCATGCCACACCGGGGTCTCCGCACTCAATTCCCCCTCATCAAGCATCTCCTGAAGCCGGAAAACCGGAAACGGTCCGCTCCTCACGCCTTCCTTCAGCACATATACTTCCATCCCCCAAGCCAACGGACTCCTCCGCCCTCACGCAACGGAAAATCATCCTGCATTCCGCGCTCGCCTCTCTCCCTCTCCAGCATTCCATTCCAACCCTCATGCAGCTCGACGACCTCTCTCTCTTCGACCGGATCACCGAACGCCGCGCCACCGGCAGCCTCAAATGGGCCCGCTACGAAAACCGCGACATCCTCCCCATGTGGGTCGCCGACATGGACTTCCCCTCCCCGGCTCCCATCCTCGACGCCATCCGCCACCGGCTCGACCACGGCGTCCTCGGCTACAGCGTCGCCACCCCAGACGTCTCCGAAGCCGTCCTCAAATACCTCCTCGAACAACACAGCGTCCGCGCCGACGCCTCATGGCTCACATGGCTCCCCGGCATGGTCCCCGCCCTCGCCCTCTGCGCCGCCATCTCCGGCGACTCCGGCGACTCCGGCGACGCCGTCATGACCTGCACGCCCGTCTACCCCCCATTCCTCAAAGCCCACCGCGACGCCGGCCGCGAACTCATCACCGTCCCGCTCGCCATCGACGACTCCGGCCGCCACACGTTCGACTTCGATGCCATGGAACACGCCGTCACCCCGCGCACCAGACTCCTTATCCTCTGCAGCCCTCACAATCCAGTCGGCAGGGTCTGGTCCCGCTCGGAACTCGAAGGCATCGCCGCCTTCTGCGAACGCCACGATCTCCTCCTCTGCTCGGACGAAATCCACTGCGACCTCCTCCTCGAACCCGACGCCGCCCCCCACACCACCGCCCTCCGACTCCCGGACGCCCTCCACCGACGTCTCATCGTCCTCATGGCCGCCAGCAAAACCTACAACGTCGCCGGCCTCGGCCTCGCCTTCGCCATCATCCCCGACGCCTCCCTCCGCCGCCGCTTCCAGGCCGCCAAAAATACCTTCGTCGCCGAAACCAACCCGCTCAGCTTCGCCGCCACCGCCGCCGCCTACAACCACTGCGAACCATGGCGCCTCGCCCTCACCCGCTACCTCCGCGGCAATCGCGACCGCCTCGCCGCCTTCCTCGCCGAACGCTGCCCGCTCGTCCGCATGCCCCACATCGAAGCCACCTACCTCGCATGGCTCGATGTCCGCTCCCTCGGCCTCGAACACCCAGCCGCTCACTTCGAAGCCCACGGCCTCGCCCTCAACAACGGCGCAGACTTCGGCGCACCCGGCTTCGTCCGACTCAACTTCGGCTGCCCCCGCCTCACCCTCGAAGAAGGCCTCTCCCGCTTCGCCACCGCCCTCCCCTAACCCCCCCCCCGTAGCAAGGCCGTCCCGGCCTTGTCTCCCTACAAGCTAACCACATCCGCAGCCCCCGTAGCAAGGCCGTCCCGGCCTTGTCTCCCTACAAGCTAACCACATCCGCAGCCCCCGTAGCAAGGCCGTCCCGGCCTTGTCTCCCCACAAGCGAACCACATCCGCAGCCCCCCGTAGCAAGGCCGTCCCGGCCTTGTCTCCCCACAAGCCAACCACATCCGCAGCCCCCGTAGCAAGGCCGTCCCGGCCTTGTCTCCCCACAAGCGAACCACACTCCGGCACCCCCTCGTAGCAAGGCCGTCCCGGCCTTGTCTCCCCACAAGCGAACCACATCCGCAGCCCCCGTAGCAAGGCCGTCCCGGCCTTGTCTCCCCACAAGCCAACCACATCCGCACCACCCGTAGCAAGGCCGTCCCGGCCTTGTCTCCCCACAAGCCAACCTCATCCGCAGCCCCCGTAGCAAGGCCGTCCCGGCCTTGTCTCCGCACCAGCAATCCACCTCCCCCCCAAAACTCCCCCCCCCCGTGCGCAGCCACCCCCTAACCTTCACCGTCGACTCCGTCCGCTTCCATCACGCATGGATCCGCACCCGCTTCCCCTTCCGCTACGGCATCGCCACCATGACGCAGGCACCCCACGTCCTCGCCGAAGTCTCCCTCACCTGCGCCAACCGCTCATGGACCGGCCTCTCCGCCGAAACATGGGTCCCCAAATGGTTCTCCAAACGCCCTGACACGTCATACGACGAAGACCTCCCCGACCTCTGCCGCGCCGTCTCCTCCGCCGCCTCCGCCGCCCTCCAGCCCCACCGCTCCTTCGCCGCATGGTGGCAACACCTCTACGCCGCCCAGTCCGACCTCATCTCCCCGCCAGCCATGCCCGCCCTCCTCGCACAAATGGGCACCGCCATGCTCGAACGCGCCGTCCTCCACGCCCTCACCCAAGCCTCCGACTCCACTTTCTCCTCGTTCTTCTCCTCCGGCCTCTCCGGTCTCGCCCCCGACTCCCTCCGACCAGACCTCGGCGCCACCTCATGGCACCACTGGCTCCCGGCCCAGCCGCTCGGAACCCTAACCGTCCGCCACACAGTCGGTCTCTCCGACCCGCTCGACGCCTCCGACGCCACTTCCCCGCCCGACGACGATCTCCCCCATTCCCTCGCCGACAACATCCGCGCGTTCGACCTCACCCACTTCAAAATCAAACTCAGCGGCCACCTCGAAACCGACACCGATCGTCTCCTCCGCCTCGCCGCCATCCTCCCGCCCCACGCCCGCTTCACGCTCGACGCCAACGAAAACTTCCCCGACATCCGCGTCTTCCACGACCACTGGATCCACTGGAACTCCCACCCCACCCTCGCCAGTTGGCTCGACCGAGGCCTCCTCTTCATCGAACAACCGCTCCACCGCGACCACTCCCTCACCGACGCCACCGGCAAAGGCCTCGCCGCATGGGACCACCACCCGCCCGTCATCATCGACGAAGCCGACGCCTCCCTCGACTCCCTCCCCCGCGCCCTCGCCCTCGGTTACTCCGGCACTAGCCACAAAAACTGCAAAGGCCTCGTCAAGGGGCTCGCCAATCTCGCCTCCACCTCCGCCGCCGGAGCCATCCTCAGCGGCGAAGACCTCTCCAACATCGGCCCCGTCGCCCTCCTCCAGGACCTCGCCGTCATGAACGCCCTCGGCATCCCCCACATCGAACGCAACGGCCACCACTACTTCCGCGGCACGTCCATGTTCCCGCCCACCACCGGCCAACACCTCATCACCAACCTCCCCGACCTCTTCGCCCCCGCCTCCCCCGCCGGCGCCGTCCTCCGCATCCACCACGGCACCCTCAACACCGCCGCCCTCAACCTCCTCCCCATGGGCCTCCCCAACCCCGCCATCCCCGCAGGCTTCTCCCCCGGCCTCCCCATCCCCACCCCACAACCCACTATCAGCTAGATCGCCCCCTCACTTCGCTTTCCACTTCGCATTCCCCTTCCC
>CANHUG010000258.1 GCA_947462995.1 Verrucomicrobiales bacterium
CGGAGGGGTACGTGACGTTCTGGGGGGGGGGTGGCGCGGGGCGGGTGCGGGCGACGCGGCATCTGGCGGCGGTGACGGTGATGGCGTGGGGAGCGGGGATGGAGGCGGCGAGCGGGTCGGAGGACGGGACGGTGATGTTGTGGGAAGCTGGGGCTGCGCGGGTGCGAGGGGAGGCGCTGCATTTATCGAGTCCGGTGCGGCAACTGGCGTGGAGCGGGCGTGGCGGGCGGTTGGCTGCGGCGGCGCAGGGGGAGATGCTAGTGGTGGATGCGGCGAGTGGGTTTACGATAGGGCCGCCGTTGCCGCTGACGGTGCCGCTGAGTGCGCTGGCGTTCAACGGGAGCGGGACGAGAGTGGCTGGGGCGACGCAGTTGACGGCGGAGGAACCGTTGAGCGGGGAGACGGTGATGTGGCTGTTGCCGTCGCCTGGGGAGGGCGTGCCGGGGTGGTTTCTGGAGTTTGCGCGGGCGATGTCCGGGCAGCGGTTGTCGGAGGGCGGGCAGTTGGAGCCGCAGGGGCCGGTGGACCGGCGGCGGTTAGGGGAGATGGTCCCTGGTCGTGATGGGTCGGCGGCGGCTGCGCTGGCGCGTTGGCTGACGGCACCGGAGGTGGAGAAGCCGACGATTCATCCGTGGCATCGGCTAGGGGAGCGGGCGTTTCTTGAGCTGATGGACGGGTGGCCGGCGACGCGGCCGGTGGCGCGGTTGAGGCAGACGATGGTGGGGCGGTTGCGGGAGGGGAAGGGTGCGGAGGCTGGCGAGGCGGGGGCGCCGTGAAAAAAAGTGGCGGGGGCGAGTAAGGTTTGGCGGCGGAATGCAGAGGAATGGATGAGCACGAACTGCGACGGCCGACAGAGGCGGCGGCGGGGCGTGCGATTGAGACCATATTCCCAGAAGATCCGCCATGAATATCCGACTGATACCGATTCTCCGAATGGCTTTGCTGAGTGCCTGCGGGCTGGCGTTGCCGGTGCAGGGGCAGGGGCCGCTGCCGCCGCCGGGGCCGGGGTCATTTCCGTTTGCCGACCGTGCGCTGGACGCGACGGGCACTCCGGTCCCTAGCATGAAGAGCCTGACGCAGACGGATCCCGGGCAGCCGATTCCGAGTCGCGATGCGAATCTTCCGGCGCTGACGGGAAGTGCCGGGAACTATACGATTTCGCGGCCCGGGCATTATTATCTGACGGAGAACCTGACGAGGCAGGTGGTGATTGATGCGGATGATGTGACGCTGGATCTGCGCGGGTATCTGATAGAGTTTGTGCCGAGCCTTGAGGTGCCGCCGGGGACGCAGGTGGCGGTGGATGGCGGGAGCGGAGCGGCGGCGCACGAGAACATCACGGTGCGGAACGGGCATATCAAAGGGGCTTGGCTGATCGGGGTGCGGCTGGGCAAGACGTGCCGGGTGCATGACCTTCAGGTTTCGAATGTGAACACGTACGGGATTCTGTGCGGGCAGTCGGCATCGGTGGAGTTGTGCACGGTGCGGGCACAGAGGCTTGAGGCCGGGGCTCCGGCTGGGCCTGGGCCGTGGTCGGGGATTCACTGTGATGATGGTTCGGTGGTGCGCGGGTGTGTGGCGGACACGATTCGCGCGATCGGGATTCTGGCGCAGTCTGGGTCGCGGATCGCGGATTGTGTGGCGATCAGCTGTTACGGGTGCGGGATTGTGAGTGCGAGCGGGTCATCGCTGAGCGGGTGCACGGCGAAGAGTTGCGGGGCGACGGGGATTGATGTGAATACTGGGGTGACGCTGCTGAACTGCAGTGCGCTGGGGAACCGGAATGAAGGGTTTCATCTGCGGGGCGGGTGTGCGCTGATGAACTGCACGTCGCGGGGGAATCTGGAGGAGGGGTATTATGCGGAGCGTTCGACGTTTGTGGGGAATCCGCTGCCTCCGGAGAACAATGTGGCGGTGAGTTTTGTGCAGTGTGTGGCGCAGTTGAATCAATGGGACGGGTTTCACACGGAATTCGACTGCCTGTTCACGCATTGTTCTGCGGACAAGAACGGGTCGCCGCCGCTGCAGCCTGGGCAGACGCCGCCGCCGCTGATGGGGACGAGTCACGGGTTCAATGTGACTGACGGGTGCCAGTTTCTGAATTGCCTGTCGGTGGCGAACTATGCGAGCGGGTACAAGGGAGGGAACAACAACCGGCTGGAGGGTTGCACGGCGCGAGCGAACGGGACGTGGGGGATTGAGCTGGCGAGCAATCAGAACGTGGTGATCCGGAATTTTGTGCGGAGCAACGGGGCGGGGCAGATCAGTGTTCCTGCTGGGAATGGCGTAGCGCCGCTGACGGATGCGGCGGGTGCGACGCCGACGAGCAACCTGACCTTCTGACACGGCCATGAAACTGAGACGATGGGTCATTTGTCTGTTAGTGTCGGGGGTGACGGCGGTTCAGGCGGATCCGTTCGGGTGGGGTGAGAATGGGAGCGGGCAGCTGGGGGATGGGACGACGACGGACCGGCTGGTGCCGGTGGCGGTGGATGTGAGTGGAGTGCTGGCGGGGAAGACGATGACGGCGCTGTCGGCGTACGGGGAGTTTGTGCTGGCGTTAGGGAGTGATGGGAAGGCATACGGGTGGGGGAGCAACTGGCGGGGCACGCTGGGGGACGGGACGACGGCGCGGAGTTCGCCGCCGGTGGCGGTGGACATGAGTGGGGTGCTGTCGGGGAAGACGCTGGTGGCGCTGGCGGCTGGTTATGACCACAGTCTGGGGCTGACATCTGACGGCAAGGTGTATGCGTGGGGAGCGAACGCGGATGGCTTGCTGGGGAATGGCAGCAGGGTGATGAGTACGGTGCCTGTGGAGGTGGACATGAGCGGGGCGTTGTCGGGGAAGACGGTGGTGGCGATTGCGGCGTCGGAGTTTCAGAGTTACGCGCTGGATTCGAACGGGAAGGTGTATGCGTGGGGGAACAATGTGGTGGGAGGGATCGGGGATGGGACGACGACGCAGCGGCTGTCTCCGGTGGCGGTGGATGACAGCGGCGTGCTGTCCGGGAAGGTGATTGTGGCGATTGCGGCGATGCCTGCGGGATGTCTGGCGTTGTCGTCGGCGGGGGAGGTGTATGGCTGGGGGGCGAACGGGACCGGGCAGCTGGGCGATGGGAGCACGACGCACCGGCTGACGCCGGTGGAGATGGACATGTCGGGGGTGTTGTCAGGGAAGACGGTGACGGCGATTGAGGCTGGGCGTGGCGGAGGGCTGGCGATCGGGTCGGACGGGCGGGCGTATGCGTGGGGTGATAACAGTTATGGGCAGCTGGGCGACGGGACGACGACGCGGCGGACGAGACCGGTGGCGGTGGATGACAGCGGTGTGCTTTCGGGGAAGACGATCACGGCGGTGGCGGCGGGGATGCACAGCATGGCGCTGAGTGCGGACGGGGAGTTGTTTGCGTGGGGGTACAATGCGTCCGGGGGAGTGGGTGACGGGACGACAGTGGACCGTGCGTTGCCGGTGCGGGTGGATGTGAGCGGGGTGTTGTCGGGACGGGCTGTGGGGGCGCTGGCGGCGGGGTCGAGTTTCAGTGTGGTGCTGGCGGATGCGGAGGCGACGACGTTTGCGGTGGGATATGCGCGGAGTTATGCGGCGAATTTCGGGTGGTTGAACTGGCGTGCGCTGGCGAAGGGGGATGATGTGCCGACGGTGGGGATGCAGTTTTTGTCAGGGAAAGTGTATGCGGCGAATGTGGGGTGGATTGATCTGGGGGATGGGAAGCCTGCGGATGGGATTCAGTACAGCGGGACGGGCGGGGACATCGGGGTGAACCATGATGGGGCGGGGCGGCTGACGGGTTATGCGTACGGGGCGAACATTGGCTGGGTGTATTTCGGGCAGAAATGGAATGATCCTCCGCGGATTGATCTGGGGACTGGGGAGATGCGTGGGTTTGCGTATTCGGCGAACTGCGGGTGGATAGGGCTGGCGGGGTTGCGGACGAAGGTGCGGGCGGGGGTGGATGCGGATGTGGCGGGTGCGGACGGGATAGCGGATGCGTGGGAGCGGGAGCAACTGGTGCGGGCGGGGCGGCCAGACGATCTGGGGCTGCTGGGGCAGACGCCGACGTCGGATGCGGACGGGGATGGGGTGAGTGACCGGGACGAGTATCTGGCGGACACGAATCCGTTCAGTGCGGCGAGTGTGCCGGGGGCGCCAGAGGCGGAGAGCGACACGGCGGGCAGCATGATTCTGAGGTGGGCGGCGAGTCCGCGGCGATCCTATCAGATTGAGGCGACGGCGGACTTGTCGGGTTGGGATGAGCTGGGGGGATTGCAGCGGCCGGCGACGGGGACGGGTGCGGTGCGGCTGATTTTTGATCCGGAGGTACCGCGGCAGTTTTTCCGGGTGCAGCCGGTGATACCGCTGGCTCCTTGAGGAGAACCGACTGCGCGGCGGTTGGGGGACAGCCGCTGCGCAGTGCGGTGATGGATAAAATTCCCGTGGCCTCGGTGGGAGGAATCTGCTCCGATGGGAGGCAATGAATCGAATCATCCGACTTCTCGTGTGGGTAGCCGTGTCGAGTCTCGGCGTGCTGGCGGTGCTGATCTCGGCATTGCAGCGTGCTGAGCCTGTGAATGCGTTATGGCTGGTGGTGGCTGGGGTGTGTTCGTTTGCGGTGGCGTATCGTTTTTACAGTGCGTGGCTGATGGCGAAGGTGCTGACGCTGGATGACCGGCGGGCGCCGCCGGCGGTGACGAAGGCGGACGGGAGGGATTATGTGCCGACGGCGAAGTGGGTGGTGTTCGGGCATCATTTTGCGGCGATTGCGGGGCCTGGGCCGTTGGTTGGTCCGGTGCTGGCGGCGCAGTTCGGGTATTTGCCGGGGACCTTGTGGATTCTGATCGGTGCGACGCTGGGGGGAGGGGTGCACGATGCGGTGGTGTTGTTTGCATCGATGCGGCGGGACGGGAAGTCGCTGGGGCGGATGCTGAGGGAGGAGATCAATCCGTTTATCGGGATGGTGGCGATGGTGAGCCTGCTGGTGATCATGACGATTATTCTGGCGGTGCTGGGGTTGGTGGTGGTGAAGGCGCTGGCGCACAGCCCGTGGGGGTTGTTCACGATCGCGGCGACGATTCCGCTGGCGATGGCGATGGGTTTGGCGATCCGGCGGGGGTGGGCAGGGGTGACGCCGGTGACGGTGGCTGGGGTGGTGGGGTTGCTGGCGTGTGTGGGCGGGGGGAATTATCTGACGCCGGAGTGGAAGGAGATGCTGACGTGGCGGCCGGAGTCGCTGGCGTGGGCGATTATTGTGTATGGGTTTGCGGCGAGTGTGCTGCCGGTGTGGCTGCTGCTGGCTCCGCGGGATTATCTGAGCACGTTCATGAAGCTGGGGACGGTGGCGGTGCTGGGGGTGTTTATTGTGGTGGTGGCTCCGCCGTTGAAGATGCCTGCGGTGACGCGGTTTGTGGATGGGAGTGGTTGGGTGGTGCCGGGGCCGGTGTTTCCGTTTGTTTGCATCACGATCGCGTGCGGGGCGATTTCTGGGTTTCACTCGCTGATATCGTCGGGGACGACGCCGAAGCTTCTGATGCGTGAGAAGCATATCCGGTTAGTGGGTTATGGGAGCATGGTGACGGAGATGCTGGTGGCATTGAGTGCGATCATTGCGGCGTGTGCGCTGGAGCCGGGGCAGTATTTTGC
>CANHUG010000259.1 GCA_947462995.1 Verrucomicrobiales bacterium
CTTCGCCCGCACCGACCCAATTGACAGGCCCCACTTCATCCGCAAAATTCACCGTGTTCGCAACCCAGCCCTCCGCACCAGCGCCATGACTCTCGCCCAGCAACTCCGCCAGGAAGGCCGCCACGAAGGCACCCTCTCCGCCAGCCGCCAATCCGTCCTCGAAGCCCTCGACCTCCGCTTCGGCCCCATCCCCGACGGCCTCCGCGACTCGATCGAATCCATCGCCGATCCCGACAAACTCCGCGCCCTCCACCGCGTCGCCATCGTCTCCGATTCCCTCGAGTCCTTCGCCGCCTCGCTCTGATCCGCCACAAACCGCCGACGAAGCATAAGGCTCGTCAGTGCCCGGCACGCGAGGCAAGAACGCCATCCGCCAAGCTGCCCGAAGAGCAAGAATCCCGTCCTCTACCCGCTGCCATAGCTCCAATCTCAGCCACCCGATGCTGATGGACCCTGCAAGCGGGGGAGCAATATGATTATATCTGCGTTAGTGCCAGTTCATTGGCCTGCACTCGCAGATCAATGCAGGAGCCTCCGCCCAAGTTACCCGGACGTGCACCGGTTTATGCTATCTCCTCGGTGCCGGAATCACGGGCAACAGTCCAGCCGCCTCGACAGCCGCAGCACCCCCGTGTTCCATTGCCCAAGGGATGGCCGTAGATTATTTCTCCGTTAAATCACCACCGGATCCGCAGAATCCAGAGTACGCTCCCACCCAAAACCGCGGCCTCCACCCGATCCACCCGCAATCCCCTGCCCATGAGATCCATCGCCCCCTCCCTCTCGGCCCGCTGCGCGCCGTTCCTGACCGGTGTCTCTCTCCTCGCCATCGCGGCCATCGCCCGCCCCGCCGATGCCACCGCCGTCTTCAACGAGGTCATGTACCACCCGGCCTCCTCCGACTCCCCGGAATGGATCGAACTTAGAAACATCCTCTCGGTCAACCTAGACTTGTCAGGATGGAGCCTCGACGGCAGCGTCCGCTTCACCTTCCCTGAAGGCACCATCCTGCCGTCCGGCGGATTCCTCGTCATCTCCAGCACCACCGCCAACCCATCCGCCGCCCTCGGCCCATGGACCGGCACCCTAGGCAATCAGGAAGACTCCATCCGCCTCCGCAACCGCAGCGGCGGCATCATGGACGAACTCGCCTACAAGGACTCCGGGGACTGGCCAGCAGGCGCAGACGGTTCCGGATCCACTCTAGCCAAACTCCGCGCCGATTCCGCCTCCGCCGACGCCGCAAGCTGGCGCGTCAGCGCCCAGTCCGGCGGAACCCCCGGCATTGACAACTTCCCCGCTCCACCACCCATCCCCTCCATCGTCATCAACGAACTCGCTCCCACGGGCCCCGGCTTCTTCGTCGAACTGCGCAACACCGGCATCGCCCTGCTCGATCTCGGCGGCATGATCCTCGCCTCGCCAGACGGCGGCGGATCCTACACCCTACCATCCACCCAGCTTCCCCCCGGCGCCCTCATCTCATTCGACGCCGCCACCCTCGGGTTCTCCCCTCCCTCCACCGCCCGTCTCTTCCTCTTCTCCCCGGCCCAATCATCCCTCCTCGATGCCCGCCGCCTCAGCTCCACAGCCAAGGCGCTCTCCGACGATACCACCCAATGGCTCGTACCCACTGGCCCCACCCCCGGCACCCCTAACTCCTTTCAACTCTCCGACGCCCTCGTCATCTCCGAAATCCACTACCACCCGCGCACCATCCCAGCCTTCCGCGGCACGTTCAATGACCACACCCTGGCCGCTCTCGGCGACACATGGCGCTACGACTCCAGCGGCACAGACCAAGGCACCGCATGGCGGCTGCCCGCCTACCCTGACAACTCATGGCCGTCCGGCCCCGCCACCTTCGAAGCCCCGTCGCCACCTGCCTACACCACCGCTGTCCAGTCCTCTTCTCCCGTAGCATGGTGGCGGCTTGGCGAATCACCCGCCACCGGATCCGCCCTCGATTCCGCTCCCGCTGGCGGTCTCCAGAACGGCACCTACGCCAATGCCCTCGCCCAGCCAGGCCTCATCTCCGGCGATGCCAACGGCGCAGTTCTCTTCGGCGGCACCACTCAGGTCAGCGGCGGCGGATTGTCCGGCGTCTTCGCTAACGACTGGACCATCGAAGCATGGTTCACCCACACCGTGCAGGCCCAGTGGAGCGCCATCTTCTCCAACAACGGCTCCACCGGCTTCAGCGGAGCCCCCCTCATGACTTTCATCGACAACAGCACGCTCCTCGGCATCAACGGAGCCGGCATCACCGCCAACAATGTCTCCGTCGACCTCGGTCCGGATCACTACGGAAAACGAATCTACGCCGTCATCACCAAAACCGGCGGCAACGCCCCCGGTACCAACACCATCACCGTCCGCGCATGGGTCGACGGCACCGAAGTCCCCTCCGCCACCGGCACCTCCTCATGGACCATCGCCCCGCGTGACACATGGTACATCGGACGGCACTGGACGGACGCCGCTCAATACCACCGCGGCATCATCGACGAGGTCGCCGTCTACAACCGCGCCCTCTCCCCCGCAGAAATCACCGCCCACGAACGCAGCGGTCGCTCCGCCGCCGGCACCGCCCTCCCGAACACCGCCACCACTACCTACTTCCGGAAATCCTTCCAGTTCACCGGCAATCCCACCCGGACCGAACTCAAACTCCGCACCTTGATAGACGACGGAGCCATCTGTTATCTCAATGGCACCGAAGTCGCCCGCCTCAACATGCCCGACGGCCCGGTTTCCCACAACACCCTCGCCTCGCAACCCATCGCCGCCCCCTCCCTCAGCGATCCCCTCATCATTCCCAGCACCGCTCTCCTCCAAGGCACCAACGTCCTCGCTGTCGAACTCCATCAGGCCTCTCCCGCCGATCCCGATGCCTCCTTCGGCCTCCTCCTCTCCGCCCGCGAAACCCTATCACCTCCCACCCCGGAACGTCAGCTCGACTCCGAATTCATCGAACTCTTCAATCGCTCGCCCGCCCCAGTCAGTCTCGCCGGTTGGTCCCTCGACGGCGACGCCACCTTCGCCTTCCCCCCTGACACATCCCTCGCCCCGGGCGCGTTCCTCGCCGTCGCCCGCAACCCCGCCGCTCTCCTCTCGCTCCATCCCGGCGCTAACATCACTGGCCCGCTCTCCGCAAAACTCAGCAACTCCCGCGGCCGCATCACCCTCCGCGACCCCTCCGGCAATCCCGCCGACCACGTCGCATGGGCCGACCGCCACCCATGGCCATCCGCACCGGACGGCGGCGGCCCCACCATGGAGCGCGGCGACCCCCGTGCCTCCAGCAACGCTCCCGCCAATTGGTCCTCAAGCGACGAATCCTCCCGCTCAGGCTGGCAGACCTACTCCTACCGCGGCATCGCCGCCCCCAGCCCCATCGGCCCCGACTCCCAATGGCGCGAATTCGCCCTCGGTCTCCTCGGCGACGGCGAGGTCCTCCTCGACGACATCAGGGTCACCGAAAGCCCGGACTCCGCCCCAGTCCAGATGCTCCCTAACAACGCGTTCACCACCGGCCTGACCAGTTGGCGCGCCCTCGGCAATCACAAGGCCTCCATCATCACCGATCCCGCCGCCCCCGGCAACAACGTCCTCCGCCTCGTCGCCACCGGAGGCACCGACCACGACAGCGACCACCTCGAAACCACCCTCGCCTCCGGTCGCTCCATCGTGGACGGCCGCACCTACGAGATCTCCTTCCGCGCCCGCTGGCTCTCCGGCTCCCCTTCCCTCCACACCCGGCTCTACTTCAACCGTCTCCCCCGCACCACCCTGCTCTCCGTTTCCGAACCCTCAGGAACCCCCGGAGCCGCCAACTCCCGCGCCTTCACCAATCTCGGCCCGACCTTCACCAACCTAGCCCATTCGCCCGTTGTCCCCGCCACCGCCGCCCCCGTGACCGTCACCATCGCCGCCACGGACCCCGATGGGGTGTCCTCCGCGACCCTCCGCTACGCCGTCAACGGCGGTCCATGGCAAGCCACCCCCATGTCCGCCGTCTCCGGAAAATTCTCCGGCACCATCCCCGGCCAAGCCGCCTCCGCCGTCGTCCAGTTCTACGTCGAAGCCACCGACTCCGTGGCAGCCACCGCCACCGCGCCATCCGCCGGTCCCGCCTCGCGCGCGCTCTACAAGGTCCAGGACGGCCGCGCCAATCTCGCCACGCTCCACAATGTCCGCATCGTCATGACCCCGGCCGATGCCACCGCCCTCCACGCGAACGCCAATCTCATGAGCAATGGCGAACTCGGAGCCACCATCATCACCAACGAACGCGATGTCTGCTACGACGCCGGGGTCCAGCTCCGCGGCAGTCCCTACGGCCGCCCCTACGACCAGTTCGTCAGCTTCTCTCTAACATTCCCAGCCCATCAGCCGTTCCGCGGGGTCCATCGACGCATCATCATCGACCGCTCCGGTCGCGGCCCCTTCGGCAGTCCCTCTCCTGACGAAATCCTCGTCAAACACATGGCCTGTCACGCCGCCGCCGGCCTCGCCGGCCTCCAGGACGACATCATCCGCGTCATCACCCCGCTCGCTCAGCACACCAGCACCGCCCTCCTCACCACGGACTACTCCAATGACTGGCTCGACCGACACTTCGACGGCGGCAGCGATTCCCCGCTCTACAAGTTCGACGGCATCTATTACCCTGACACTACCACCACCGGAAACCCGGAAAGCCCCAAAGTCGTCGCCGCCGGCCCCATCGCCTACGGTGACATCACCAGCTACGGCGCAGACCCCGAAAACTACCGCTGGACCTTTGCTCCCCAGGACCCCGCCATCCAGCCCGGCGCAGAATCCCTCATCGCCCTCTGCTCCGCCATGAACCTCGGAGGCGACGCCCTCAATGCCGCCACCCAGCCACTCATGGACGTCGACCAGTGGGCCCGCACTTTCGCCCTCCAATCCCTCATCGGTAACAACGACTTCTACACCCACAATCAGCCCCATAACCTCAAGCTCTTCCTCCGCCCTGACGACCAGCGCTTCCTCGCCTTCCAGCACGACAGCGACGTCTGCTTCCAGCGCGCCACCAACGCATCCCTCATCGGCACCACCGGCAATCTCGTCAAAGTCTTCAATCTCCCCGCCAATCGTCGGCTCTTCCACGGCCACCTCCGCGACCTCATCAACACCACCTTCAACCCAACCTACATGGCCCCGTGGATCACCCACTACGGAACCAAAGCCGGCAGAGACTTCACCGCCGCCCTCAACTACATCTCCTCCCGGCGCACCTACGTCCTCTCCCAACTCCCCGCCGCCGTCCCGTTCACCATCTCCTCCAACGGAGGCAACGACTTCTCCGTGAACGCCTCCCAGGTCGCCCTGGATGGCAATGGCTGGATCGACGTCCGCTCCGTCCGCCGCTCCGACACCGGCGCCCTCGTCCCCCTCACATGGACCGGCGAAAACTCATGGCGCGCCCCTCTCGCTCTCCTCTCCGGCCCTAACACCATTACTCTCACCGCCTTCAATCATCAGGGCACGCCCGTCGGCACCGATTCCATCACCGTCACCAGCACGCTCACCACTCCCAACACCCGCGACTTCCTCCGCATCACGGAACTCCACTATCACCCCGCCCCACCCTCCGGCCACGAACTCGCCGCCAGCA
>CANHUG010000260.1 GCA_947462995.1 Verrucomicrobiales bacterium
GGTTTGGGCGGGTGAAGGTGACGTATGCCGAGTGAGGTGGGAGGTTGCGGGCTTGGGTTGCGGAGGGTTGGGAGTGCGGTGATGGTGGGGGATGAAGATCTGTGCATGGGTATTTGCTGTGATGGCTGCTGGAGCTGGGATGGCCGAGGCGGCTCCGCCGGCGAACGACAATTTTGCGTCGCGGCAGGTGTTGAGTGGAGCGGCGGTGAATGTGACGGGGACGAATGTGGAGGCGACGATGGAGGGTGGGGAGAATGATCTGGGTGGGCTTTATGGGGCGACGGTGTGGTGGCGGTGGAGTGCGCCGGCTTCGGGATGGGTGCGGGTGGAGACGACGGGGAGTGCGATTGACACGGTGGTGCGGGTGACGACGGGGACGACCTTGGGGAGTCTGGTGCTGGTGGGGTACAATGATGATGATCCGGATGGGGTGGGGGGAGCGAGCAGCCTGACATTTCAGGCGGTGGCGGGGCAGACGTACAACATTGCGCTGGGTGGGTACCGGAATGCGGGCGGTCCGGTGACGGGGGCGGTGGCGCTGCGGGTGGCGACGGGGGCTGCGGCGTTGCCGGCGGTGGTGCCGGTGGCGTTGGCGTTTGATCCTGCGAGTGTGGATGTGAGTGTGGCGGATGCGGTGCTGACGGCGAATTACCGGGTACAGGCGGGGACGTTTAGCGGGGTGGGGTATGGGTATCTGAGTTTTGTGAGGGCGGACGGGACGCTGACGGAGTTGTATGATTCGGACCGGAGGGATTGGGACACGCGGGTGGCGCTGAGCGGGTCGCCGTATCTGACGGTGGCGATTCCGCGGGGTGCGGTGGCTGGGGTATGGGGGACGATTCTGGAACTTGAGACGGAGGCGGGGGATTATCTGAGGTTTGGCGAGGCGGGGTCTGGCGAGGCGTATGTGCTGCCGGCGGTGGCTGGGGTGGCGACGACGCTGACGGTGACGTCGGCGGTGACGCCGCGGCCGGGGAATGATGATTTTGCGGCGGCGGCGGTGTTGAGCGGGGCGTCGGCGACGGTTGGGGGGACGAATGCGGGAGCGACGCTGGAGGCTGGGGAGGATGATCTGAATGGGTTGTACGGGGCGACGGTGTGGTACCGGTGGACGCCACCGGGGGCGGGATGGGTGAAGGTGGATACGGTGGGGAGTTCGTTTGACACGGTGATCCGGGTTTCGACGGGCGGAACGCTGGCTGGGCAGACCCTGATCGGGTACAATGACCAGGGCGGAGGGATCGGGGATGCGAGCAGCCTGACATTTCTGGCGGAGGCTGGGGTGAGTTACCGGATTGCGGTGGGCGGGTGGCCTGCGACTGGGCCTGCGACGGGGGAATTTGTGCTGAATGTGGCGAGTGGCGCGGCGGCGTTGCCGCTGGTGGTGCCGGTGTCGCTGACGCTGAGCCCGGGGGCGGTGAATGTGACGGGAGCGGCGGCGGTGGTGAGGGGTGATTATGCGGTGGCGGCGGGGAGTTATGATGGTCCGGGGAGTGGGTTTCTGGGGTTTGTGAGGCCTGACGGGGCGGTGTTGTATCCGCGGGAGACGGCGAGCGGGGACTGGGACACGGATTTGCCGGGGAGTGGTGGGCCGTTTGCGTCGGTGACGGTGCCGCGGTATGCGCCGCCTGGGGAGTGGCGTGCGGTGTTGTCCCTGCAGACGCCGAGTGGGTCGGTGGTATTTGGGGGGGCGCAGACGGGGCAGGCGAATGTGCTGCCGGCGGCGTTGGCGCGGACGCTGACGGTGACGAACACGGGGAGTGTGGATACGGAGGCGGCGGTGCTGAGCAGCATCAGTGCTGCGCCATTGGAAGTGGCGGTGACGGCGGCGGCGGCGAGTGTGACGGTGAGTGCGGTGCTGGGGGACAATCTTGCTGGGGTGACGGAGGTGTATTTCGGGGTGGAGTCGGAGTTAGGGCTGACGCTGGAGATGCCGTTAGTGAGGACGGCGGGGACGGCGTTGTCGGGGACGTGGAGCGGGTCGCTGGCGGTGCCGAAGGGATGGCCGACGGGGGTGTATGCGGTGTATCTGCTGGCGTATGATGGGGGTGGGAATCTGGTGACGTACGGGACGGGTGGCGGGGACGAGGCGTTTCCGGGAGGGTCGCTGTATCTGGATGTCGATGGTGGCGGGTTTTATTCGCTGTGGGCCTATCAGAACTGGTTCGGGCCGGGGGCGGTGCAGACCGGGCCTGGGGATGATCCGGGTGGTGACGGGGTGAACAATCTGCTGTGTTATGCGTTTGATCTGAATCCGTATGATTTCCGGGACAGCCAAGGGTTTCTGCCGGATGTGGCGGTGACAGGGAGCGGGGCGGGGAGCCGGCTGAGGATTCGTTATGTGAGGCACAAGCCGACGGGGAGCAGTGGACTGGTGTATGTGCCGCAGTTCGGGAATGGAGCGGGGGCGTGGGAGAACGCGACGTCGGTGCCGGTGGTGACGGATCTGGGTGGTGACTGGGAGGAAGTGGTGGTGACGGATGCGGTGACGGCTGGTGCGGCGGGACGGAGGTTTGGGCGGGTGAAGGTGACGTACACCGATTGAAAGCGGGGGGAGGCGGCAGATTGGCGTTGCTGCGGGCGTAGGTGCGGGCAGGAATGGTGCTGACATGCTGGAACTTTCAGAACTCAAACTGCCGGTGGATCATGGGGACGGGGCTTTGGCTCCGGCGGCGGCGCGTGCGATGGGGGTGGGCGAGGATCAGGTGTTGAGTGTGACGGTGTATCGGCGGGCGATTGATGCGCGGCACGGGCGGGTGACGTTCAATTACACCTTGCATGTGGCGGTGACGGATGAGGAGGAGGCGCTGAGGAAGCATGTGGCGGCGGAGTGCAAGCTGACGCGGCTGGTGGAGCGGCGGTATGCGGGATTGGACGGGGTGGTGGTGAGGGAGCGGGCTCCGGATTTGAGGCCGGTGGTGGTGGGGACGGGGCCGTGCGGGTTGTTCTGTGCGTTGCTGCTGGCGCGGCATGGGTGGAAGCCGGTGGTGCTGGAGCGCGGGAAGGCGGCGGGGCCGCGGGCGCGGGATGTGACGGGTTTCTGGCGGCGCGGGCTGGCGTTTGATCCGGAGAGCAACGTGCAGTTTGGCGAGGGTGGAGCGGGGACGTTTTCGGATGGGAAGCTGTACACACAGATCCGGGACCGGGAGCACCGGATCCGGTGGATTCTGGACGAGATGGTTAGGGCGGGTGCGCCGACGGACATTCTGGTGAAGGCGCGGCCGCACATCGGGACGGACCGGTTGATCACGGTGGTGCGGAGGATTCGTGAGGAGATTGTGGCGTGCGGCGGGGAGGTCAGGTTCGGGACGATGATGGAGGAAGTGCTGCTGAATGCGGCTGGGGGAGTGCGGGGCGTTCGATTGGCGGACGGGACGGAGATTGAGACGGACCGGGTGGTGCTGGCGGTGGGGCACAGTGCGCGGCCGACGTTTGAGATGCTGCACCGTGTGGGTGTGTATATGGAGCCGAAGCCGTTGTCGATCGGGGTGCGGGTGGAGCATCCGCAGGCGTGGATTGACCGGACGCAGTACGGGAAGTTTGCAGGGCATGAGAGGTTAGGGGCAGCGCCGTACAAGTTTGTGCATCACAGCCGGACGGGCGGGCGGACGGCGTACAGTTTCTGCATGTGTCCGGGTGGGTTGGTGGTGGCGGCGTCGAGCGAGCCGGGGACGGTGGTGACGAACGGGATGAGCAGTTATGCGCGTGCGGAGGCGAATGCGAATGCGGGGTTCATGGTGGATGTTAGTCCGGCGGATTACGGCGGGACGGGGCCGCTGGCGGGGATTGCGTTTCAGCGGGAGTGGGAGCGGCGGGCGTTTGTGGAGGGCGGTGGGAATTATCATGCGCCGGTGCAGACGATCGGGGATTTTCTGGCGGGGCGGGCGAGCCGGGAGTTAGGAGGGGTGGTGCCGTCGTATGAGCCCGGGGTGACGCCGGGAGATTTGCGGTCGTGTCTGCCGACGTGGGTGGCGGCGACATTGAAGGAGGCGATTCCGGCGATTGACCGGACGCTGCGAGGGTTTGCGCATCCTGAGGCGTTGCTGGTGGCGGTGGAGACGAGGAGTTCGTCGCCGTTGCGGGTGACGCGGGATCCTGACAGTCTGGAGAGTGTGAGTACGGCGGGGTTGTATCCTGCGGGTGAGGGGGCTGGGTATGCCGGGGGGATTATTTCTGCGGCGGTGGATGGGATGCGGGTGGCGGAGGTGCTTTTGCGGCAGGGCTGAATTGACGGGAGGTGCTGGAGCGAGCAGGTGAGGGCATGACGGAAACCGAAGCGCTGGTGGCGTTGAACATGCTTCCGAAGATCGGGCCGGTGCGGGTGCGTCGGCTGGTGGAGGCGTGCGGGAGTGCGGCGGGGGTATTGCGTGCGGGGGGCGGGAAGCTGAGGCAGGTGGAGGGGATCGGGGCGGAGACGGCGGCGATTCTGGGGAAGTGGGAGGATTATGCGGATGTGAGTGGGGAGATGGAGCGGGTGAGGGAGGGCGGGTACGGGATCTTGACGGCGGAGGACGAGGCGTGGCCGGAGGGATTGCGGGAGATGCATGATCCGCCGTTGTTGTTGTATGTGTGGGGGAAGGTGGAGGCGCGGGATCGGTCGGCGATTGGGGTGGTGGGTTCGAGGCGGGCGACGTCGTACGGGTTGCAGCAGGCGAAGCGGTTTTCGTTTCAGCTGGCGCATGCGGGGGTGACGGTGCTGAGCGGGCTGGCGCGGGGGATTGACACGGCGGCGCACGAGGGAGCGGTGGCGGCCGGGGGGCGGACGATTGCGGTGATCGGGTCAGGGTTCGGGCATCTGTATCCTCCGGAGAATAAGGCGCTGGCGGAGAGGATTGCGGGAGGGCACGGGGCGGTGGTGAGTGAGTTTCCGATCGGGACTGAGCCTGACAAGCAGACGTTTCCGCAGCGGAACCGGATTGTGAGCGGGTGGAGCCAGGGGATTCTGGTGGTGGAGGCACCGGCGTGGAGCGGGGCATTGATTACGGCGAACAATGCGGCGGACCAGGGGAGGTCGGTGTATGCGATTCCGGGGCCGATTGACCGGGCGTCGTCGGCTGGGTGCAATCGTTTGATTCAGAATGGGGCGAGGCTGGTGATGGAGGCGTCGGAGATTCTGGATGACATGAATTGCCTGCTGCCGGCGCCGGTGCTGGGGACGCTGGCGGCGGCACCGGAGATGAGTGAGGAAGAGCGGGTGCTGTGGGACGCGTTGGAGGAGGGGGAGACGCAGATTGATGCGGTGATCGGGAAGACCGGGTTGGCGGCGTCGGTGGTGGCGGCGCAGTTGATGCGGATGGAGCTGAAGCGGCTGGTGAGGCAGTTGCCGGGCCGGGTTTATGTGAGGGTGGGTGGTTAGGGTCCTGTGGAAAAGCCGGGGGCTGCGGCGAGGGAGCGGGCTTCCTGTTCGAAGGGGCAGTCGTAGTAGCCGTGGACGAGGCAATCGGTGAGGTAGAGGCGGAGGAAGGTGTGGAGGCCGCCGAGGCGTTCGGCTTGAGCGGTGTGGGTGGCTTCGTGGCGGATGAGGGAGAGGTCGTTGTCGACGTCGTGGCGGAGGAAGATGGCGTAGTGGAGGGCCATGCCTGCGGTGAGGCGGCCGTCGAAGCCGAGGGTGGCGGCGAGGCGTTGCTGCCATGCGA
>CANHUG010000261.1 GCA_947462995.1 Verrucomicrobiales bacterium
CCGAAGCGGAACTCACCAAAATCGAGCGGATTCTTGGAAGTTCGCTGCCGAAGGATTATCGAGACTTCGCCTCTGCTTACGGAGGGGCTTTTGTGGGCGGCTTGATTGATGGAGACGCGGAATTGCCCATTCTGACCTTCTTTAATGCTGATGCAGTGCTCTCCAATTTGGAAACGCATGCTGATTTGAAGAGCGATGGGATGCTTCCGTTTGCCGACTGTGAATTGGGCAATCTCTACGTGATTGATCCAGAAGGCGTGGTTCACTTCATTAGCTATTACGGTGGGAGCACGTCGGCACTAAGAGTTGCTGACAGATTCAGCGACTTACTGCGCCGCGTCGTTGTGTCCGACGAATGACGCAACAGCAGCCGATTCGTCGGCTTCCGCCCCGCGTGACTGAGTTGGATCGTGCGGGCGAGCAGTCGGAGGTTGTGAAGAAGATCCGGGAGACGGTGGCACGTGCGAGTCCGGGTCATCAGCTGGCATGAGGTCAAGCAAAGCGATGGCGGACAGCGGCGCGGAGATCCGGCGGTCGAGCGGGGAGCGGCATGCGGTTATTCAGTCAGGGACTGACGAGGACGCAACCCTTGTAGGGTTGGGGCATTGTTTTGGGTCGGGTCCCAAGGTAGGCCTTCGTGCCTCAGGCCAACCTTGGGCTATGGGGCGCAATCCCGTTGGGATTGGGGCGAAGGCCGGTATGGAGGACAAGGCCGGTGCGGTCTTCTGAGTGACTGTTTTGTACGTTGTGCGGCTTTAGGGGGGTGAAAGCCCATGGCTGCGGGTGCTTTGCTGAATTGAGGGTCACAGGCAGGATGCCCGTGCCACTTTGGTTGTTCGGGGGCGGCGCGTTAGGGATGGCGGGAATCAATCGCGCGGGCGGCGGAGGGAGGATTTGATGGCGTCCCAGCGGCGGTGGAGGAAGGAGCGGCGGCCGGCGCGCCAGAACGTGCGGATTTTGTGGCCGATGCGGTGTTTCCATGCGACGGCGGCGAGGAAGGGGGGGCTATGGTAGAGGAAGTCGCGGAGCCGGAGGAAGGCGTCGTGGAGTTTACGGAACCATGTGAGGGAGAGGAGGGCGGGGCGGCAGACGGAGAAGATGCGTGCGAGGACGGCGGTGCCGGCGAGTTTGGCGGCGATGAGGATGGAGGTGCCGGTGGCGGGGTGGCCGTGGGCGGTGAGCCAGACGGCGAAGAGGTTGACTGGGAGGAGGATGAGACTGGGGAGGAGGAAGGCGGCGAGGGCTCCCCATGGGGGGAGGGCTGCGAGGATTTGTTCGGTGCGGCGGAAGACGGGGAGCCTGGCGAGCCGGGCCATGGCTGCGGCGAGGTGCAGCCAGAGCCATTCTTCCCACAGGAGGATGAGCCCTGCGATGGCGAGCATCGGGGGTGTCAGGGCCGAGCGGATGAAGCGTCGGAGCATGAGGGGCCGCGGAGGCGGCTTTATTTGAATTCGCGGCCGGTCTGAGCGGAGGAGATGAGGACCTGCTCGCGGTGGTAGACGGGATCCGAGCGGAAGGAGAGACGCCCGCGGTGGCGGCGTTCGAGTTCGACGAGGAGTTGTTCGTCCTTGGTGCGGAAGCGGTGGAGGACCTCGGGGCTGACGGTGATGAGGATATCGTGATCGCTGTCCGGGTATTTCTGGAGGATCGTGTTGAGACGGCGCTGGATTTCGACCGACATGGTTTCGGTGGATTTGAGGCGGCCGTGGCCTGCGCAGGTGGGGCAGGAGTCGTAGACGGCGGTGCTGAGGCTTTCGTGGAGCCGCTGTCTGGTCATTTCCATGAGTCCGAGGGAGGAGATGGGGAGGACCTGGGTTTTGGCTTTGTCGCGGCGGAGCCTATCCTTCATGATTTTGTAGACCGCCTGCTGATCGCGGCGGTGTTTCATGTCGATGAAGTCGACGACGATGAGACCGCCCATGTTGCGGAGGCGGAGCTGGCGGGCGACTTCTTCGGCGGCTTCGAGGTTGGTCTGGAGGATGGTTTTCTCGAGGTCATCGGAGCCCTTATTGCGGCCGGTGTTGACGTCGATGGAGAGGAGGGCCTCGGTTTCGTCGATGACGATGTAGCCGCCGCATTTGAGCCAGACCTGGCGGAAGAAAGCGTTATCGATCTGTTTCTGGATGCCGAGGTGGTCGAAGACGGGTTCAGCGGTACGGAGACAGTGGATGCGTTTTTTGGAGCGGCGGCTGATCTGGCCGACGAGCTGGCGCATGCGTTCGGCGGTTTCCTCGTCGTCGCAGATGACCTCATCGACCTCTTCTGTGAGGAAGTCGCGGACGGTGCGTTCGACGAGGTCAGGTTCGTTGAAGGCGCAGGCTGGGGCGTGGCGATTGGAGGCGCGTTCGGAGATCTCGTTCCATTGTTTGACGAGCATGGAGAGATCGCGGACGAAGTAGCGGGCGCGTTTGCCCTGACAGACTGTGCGCATGATGACGCCCATGCCTTCGGGGACATTGAGTTTGCGGAGGATTTTGCGGAGACGGTCGCGTTCCTTGGGGTCATCGATTTTCCTGCTGATGCCGAACATGTCGTTGAGCGGCATGAGGACGAGGAAGCGGCCGGGGAGACTGATGTTGGTGGTGATGCGAGGGCCCTTGTTGCCGATGGGGCCTTTGGTGACCTGGACGAGGAGTTCCGCGCCGACTGGGTAGAGCGTGGGAATGTCCTTGGCGGTGATTTTCTTGGGTTTGAGCTTCTGACGGCCGGCGCGTTCGATGTGTTCGATGTCATCGCGGCCGCCTTCTTCGTTGTCGGCGGCTGGGATGGCGTCCCAGAAGTGGAGGAAGGCATTTTTTTCGAGCCCGACGTCGACGAACATGGCTTTGAGGCCTTGTTCGATGTTTTTGACGCGGCCCTTGTAGATGGAGCCGACGATGTGCTGAGTGCCGGTGCGTTCGATGGTGTATTCCTCGAGCATGCCGTTCTCGACGAGGGCGACCCGCTGTTCGAGGCGTTCGGTATTGACGACGATGCGGATGCCTTTGTTGAAGTCCGAGCTACCGCCGAAGAGACGGCGGATGCGATTGACGATCCCGGTGATAGCCGTGGGCTGCGGGTTGTCAGAGTGGAGGCCAGGAGATTGAGCCGAGTTGCGATTGATGAAGATCATGGGTTAGAGATGACGCCTTGTGAGGGGGTCTGGGAATTTTGTTTACGGAGGAATTGAGCGCGGCGGAGCCGAGCTGCGGGAGTGGGAGTGCTGCCGTCGTCGGTGACGACTTCGGCGCGCGGGATGACTAGTTGTTCCGGTGGTTTGGCTTCGGTGACTGGGTCTGCTGCGGAATCTTCTCCGGCGTCGTCGCCGGTGGGTTCTTCCGGTTCGGTGGCGTCGGAGGGTTTGTCTTCCGGGAATTTCACGGAGTCGAGGTGGTCGAAGTGACCGGCTTCCGGGGGGACGGGGTTGATATCGACCTTGAGGTTGCCTGCGAGCATGGCGAGCGTTTGCTCGATGATACGTCTGGCGATGGGGGCTGAGACCTTGCCGCCGGCTTCGCCGTTTGCGACGACGACGGCGACGGCGATCTGGGGGTTATCGCTTGGGGCGAAGGACATGAACCATGAGAGATTGTCTTTGATGGTGGGGCCGAAGGCGACGAGCTTGCCGGACTGGGGGTCGAACTTCATTTCGCGGCGTTTTTTCTGAGCGGTGCCGGTTTTGCCGGAGATGCCGACGGTGGATTTGGCGGCGGTGCCGGTGCCGCCGCGTTTGGCGTTGACGACCTTGAACATGCCGTCGCTCATGGCGGCGAGGTCGGCTTTGCGGACCCCGTGTTCGGTGAGGTCGAATTTGAGTTTGGGTTCGAAGCGGGAGATGCGTTCCTGTTTGATGCCGTCGGCGTCGTATTCGAACGTGCGGGTGTGGTTGATGATGGTGGGCTGGAAGCACTTGCCGCCGTTGGCGACGGTGGCGGCGAGCATGCAGATCTGGAGGGGTGTGGCGGTGACCTCGCCTTGACCGATGGAGGCGTGGGCGGTTTTACCTTTGGTCCATGGCTGGCCGGTGCGATCCTTCCACCATGCTTCGGTGGGGACGAAGCCATTGCGTTCGCCGTCGAGTTCGATGCCGGTGTGGCCGCCGAAGCTGAAGAGGGAGGCGATTTTGGCGATGGATTCGATGCCTGTGGCGTTGCCCTGGAGGTAGAAGTAGCAATTGCAGGACGAGCGGATGGCGTCGGAGAGCGGGAGCGTGCCGTGGGAGGAGGTTCTTTTCTGGACGGTCCAGCAATTGAAGGGGGCGCCGTAGTTGACGGATCCGGTGCAGGTGTAGGAGCGGGAGGCATGGCCGGTGGTGGAGGCGGCCATGGCGGTGATGAGTTTGAAGGTGGAGCCCGGGGTGACGGCGGAGAGGGCGCGGTTGATGCTGGGTTCGGTGGGGGTGCGGTAGATCCCGTTGATGGCGTCGACGTCCTGTGGTGGGATGAAGATATTGGGGTCGTAGGACGGCAGGGAGACCATGGCGAGGACCTCGCCGGTGTGGACGTTCATGACGACGGCGGCGCCGCGGCCGACCTTGGCTTCGCGCATGGTGTTTTCCGCGATGATCTGGGCGCGGGCGTCGATGGTGAGGTAGACATCGCCGCCGGGGAGCGGGTCACGGCGGAGGGATTCGATTTCCTCGGTGAGGCGGCCGTGTTCGTTTTTGAGCCAGACCCGTTCGCCGGGTTTGCCGCGGAGGACATCGTTTTCGGTTTTTTCGATGCCGGCCTGGCCGACGTCATCGGATTCGAAGAAGTCCCATGAGCCTTCGGATTCCGGAGGTTTTTCGGTACGGGTTTCGCGGAGGTAGCCGATGAAGTGGCCGCCGAGGGCGCGGAGCGGGTAGCGGCGTTTGGGGCGTTCCTGGATGGTGATGCCGGGGATGGCGGTGGCGTTTTCTGCGTAGGCGGCGATGAGTTCGAACTTGGCCTGATCTGCCTGGAGGAGATTGCGGACGTAGGGGTAGGGGACGACGCCTTTGTAGGTGAGGTACCACTCGTAGATTTTGCGGACCTGTTCGGGCGTTGGTTTTTCGTAGAGCCCGATGCGGTTGAGTTCGGGGAAGACGATCTCGTTGAGGATGGCGATGATGTCGGTGGCTGACTCCTTTTTGGAGTCGTAGGAATATTTGGGGATGGAGCGGCGCTGGGCTTTGGGTTTGGCTTTTTCGCGTTCGTTCCATGCGGCTTCTGCGGCGGCGAGGTTGAGGCCGATTTCGAGGCAGGTTTCGTTGCGTGCGAGTTCGGTGCCGCCGGAGTCGAGGATACGGCCGCGGGTGCCGGGGACGCGCTGGCGGGCTTTGTCGGTTTCCGGGAGTTTGAGGATGAAGGAGTCCTGCCGTTCGATCTGGAGAGTCCAGAGACGGTGGAGGAGGAGGAGGAAGCCGGCGATGATGACGATGCCGACCATGACGAGGCGGAAGCGGGTCGCGGGGATCATGACGGGAGGCGCCGGCGGTGGTAGATGTTATCGAAGCGGATGCGGTATCCTGTGAGGCGAGCGAGTCGGTAGATGAAGAGGAAGACGAGGGGGACGAGGACTGAGGAGAGCATGGCGGTGGCGAGGATGTGGTGCCAGACTTCCTGAGGGAAGGAGAAGCCGCCGCGGCGGAAGTTGATTTGAGCGAATTCGAGGACGAGGA
>CANHUG010000262.1 GCA_947462995.1 Verrucomicrobiales bacterium
AGGCGCACTCCGTGCGCAGGGAGAGCTGTGATGGCTCACAGCAGTCCAGAGCCTGCGGCGCCGCTTGTTCGGAGGGGCGTGTGGGGAGAGGGGCGGGTAGGCGTGCTCCGCACGCAGGGAGAGCTGTGATGGCTCACAGCAGTCCAGAGCCTGCGGCGCGCTTGTTGGGAGGGGGCGTGTTGGGAGGGGTGCTGGTAGGCGTGCTCCGCACGCAGAGAGAGCTGTGATGGCTCACAGCAAGTCCAGAGCCTGCGGCGCGCTTGGACGGAGGGGGCGTGTGGGGAGAGGGCTCAGGCTTGGTCGAAATCGTCTGGTACGTTGATGGTGTCTGTTTTGAATCGGGCGACGCTCGATAGGAATGATTTCGGGGAGTTGGCGGCGAACCATGAGGCGCTGCACCATGGGTAGTCGCGGGCGTCTTTGACGAGTTGGTGGTGGACTGGGTTATTATTTACGTAGCGGAGTCGTGCCATGAAGGCGGGCTGGCGGGTGATGAGGGTATCGTGATAGTTGTTCCAGATGCGGCGTCCATGTGAGGCGTCGAGGCGGTTGAGAATGGTGGCGGTGGCGCGGTGGAAGGCGGAGAGCCATGGTTTCAGGGAGACGCCGGAATCTTGAGGGGATTGTGCGATGAAATGATAGTGGTTGGAGAGGACGGCCCATGCGCGCAGGGTCCAGCCGAACCGGGAGGCGGAGTGGATGAGCATGGAGGTGACGAGGTTGAGGCGGTCGTGGGAGTGGAGGAACCGCTGGCGGCGGAAAGTGGAGGCGGTGACCATGTAGAGGCCCTCGTGAACGAGCCAGTGGGGTGGAGCATGTGGCCACGGGGGTCGTGGGGTGGGTGCCGGCATGTATTGGGAATACCGAAGATGCGGGAAAAGGCAACAGTGGATTGGGAGGGCGGGTAGGCGTGCTCCGCACGCAGGGAGAGCTGTGATGGCTCACAGCAGTCCAGAGCCTGCGGCTGCTTGTTCGGAGGGGGCGTGTTGGGAGAGCGGGTAGGCGTGCTCCGCACGCAGGGAGAGCTGTGATGGCTCACAGCAGTCCAGAGCCTGCGGCGCCGCTCGTTCGGAGGGATGCGTGTTGGGAGGGGGGCGGGTAGGCGCACTCCGTGCGCAGGGAGAGCTGTGATGGCTCACAGCAGTCCAGAGCCTGCGGCGCCGCTTGTTCGGAGGGGGCGTGTTGGGAGAGGGGCGGGTAGGCGTGCTCCGCACGCAGGGAGAGCTGTGATGGCTCACAGCAGTCCAGAGCCTGCGGCGCACTGGTACGGAGAGGGGACTGGTTCGGAGAGGGGGTTAGCGGAGGGTGGTGCGGGCGCGGGTGAAGAGGCGGGTGGGGGAGGCGGATGGGTTGAGGGACCATGTGGTGCGGGTGAGGCCGCCGGGGAGGGAGTTGGTGCCGAGGCGGGTGAGGTCGCCGGGGGAGGCCCATGAGGCGAGGTCGGGGCTTGATTCGATGGTTAGTGCGGCGGCGTCGGCGGCGGAGGCGTGGACGAGGGAGAGCGTACGGTTGATCGGGGAGAATTCGGGGGTGGGGGCGGGTGAGGGGGAGGAATCGCTGGAGCCGAGGGCGTATTCGAGGAGGGCGGGGATGCCGTCGAGATCGGCGTCGGCGTCGGGGTTGCCGGTGAACGGGATGGAGTCGGAGGTGGTGGGGTTGCCGTGAGTGGAGGTGCTAGGGCGCCAGTTTTCGGGGAGGTCTGGATCGAGGGATGGGGAGATGAGGACGAGACTGGGGCCGGTGCCGTCGGGTTCGGCGGGCCATGGGGCGTTGTTGTCGTAGACGAACGAGAGGATTTGTTCGCCGGCGGCGTCGCGGAGGGTGATGCGTTCGCCTGCGTTGTCGAGCGAGCCTGTGAACGGGCCGAAGACGGAATCGGGGTGGAGATTATGAGAACGGAGGGCGAGGGCGGATGGCCTGCGGGAGACGACGATGCGTTGGGACGGGGCGAGGGAGGTGCCCTGGGGGAAGGTCCATGTGATGCCGTTAGTGAAGGAAGCGCCGCTGATGTCGAGCGTGGTGGTGGACGTGTTGATGAGTTCGATGAATTCGAAGTCGGAGGTCGTGGCGAAGGGATCGCCGGCGGATTCGTCCGGGGAGATGGGGAGCGGGCGGTAGTGGAGTTCGGTGACGCGGAGGAAACGCTGCTGGTCGCTGGGGGCGGGCGGGACGGTCAGGGTGTCGATGATGGTGCCGGATGGATTGCGGAGCTGGACGGAGTCGCCCTTGGAGGACAATTGACCGTCGTAGGCCATGAGGACGAAGCGGCCCTCGCCGGATTTGGGGGAATTTGGGCGGGAGCGCCAGCCGGTGGCGGATTTGGCGATGATGAGACGACCGTCGAAGCGGGTGTTGCCGGGCGGGCTGATGATGCTGCCGGCGGGGAACGTGAAGGTGACGCCGCCGGAGAGTTGCCAGCCGGTGAGGTCGATGAAGTCGGGCGAGCGGTTGATGATTTCGATGAATTCGTGGTCCTGGTTGCCGGAGGCGGGGTTGGCGTCGAACGCGCCGAAGGAGACGAGCGGGGCGGCGGATTGGCTAGGTGGGAGCGGGCCGCCGTAGGTGGGGCCGAGCGGGGGATTGTTCTGGAAGATGAGACCGCGGCGAGCGGGGACGAAAGTGGAGAGGATGCGGTTGGTTTCGTCGCGGGCGGAGCGTGGGATGTAGGAGACCGAAGCGGTCTGGTGCTGATTCCAGAAGCCCCAGATGCGGAGGTCGAGGTCTGCGTCGCTTTCGGGGGCGTCGGGCGGGTCGACCTTATCGGTGAGGGCGAGCATGCGGGATTCGATTTCGGGGGCTGGGCCTGCGGGGAGGAGGAACTGATCGGCGAGGTGGCGGACCCGGCGCTGGATCATGGCTTTGGTGGTGGGGTCCTCGAGGAGATAGCCGAGGAGAGCGTTGCGGTTAGGGGTGGCCGACTCCATCTGATTGTGATTGAGGGAGAAGTTGTGCATGGTGCCGTCATTGGTGTTGGTGCGGATGACGTCATCGAAGTAGGTATTGGCGATGGCAGCGCCGTCGTAGTAGTGGCCCCAGCTGAGGTCGAGGTCCCATGGGACCGGGGACCAGCGGGTGGAGCGGTCGGAATCGCGGTAGAGCGCGTAATTCTTGTGGCCCCAATCGTAGCTGGTGCTGAAGAACATGGCGGCGATGAAGTTGACGGAGGCGGCGACGTCGACCTGGTCGGTCAGGAAGCGGAAGCGCGGGCTGGTGGCGGTGGGGAGCCCGATGGAGTCGTTGGTATTGGAGAGATTGACGAGACCGGCGAGGAGAGCGGCGAGGTCGGCGTTGCCGGATTCCCATTTACGGGTGCGTTTTTCGACGCTGGTGGTGGCGTGTGAGGGTGAGGAGTTGAAGACATTCTGCATCTTGTAGAGGGCGCCGTTGGGGTCGAGTCCGGCTTCTTCGAGGATGCCCTCGTTGAGTTCGCCGGTGAGGTCGCAGGTGGAGTGGAAGATGCCATTGAGCTGGAGACGAACGGTTTCGCAGGGGAGGGAGGGATGGCCGGCGAGACGGAACATGTGATAGCTCTGCGGGTTGCGGAGCTTGGCGCGGTCGCGCCAGTTGGTGAGGAGATTGATGTCGGTGTGGCCGGCGCCGGAGTTGGTGAACTGGAAGCGATGGCCGCGGTTGAAGTCGACGTCCCAGCTGCGTTTGGCGTAGGCGTTAGAGGAATGGAGATTGATGTCGATGTTGTCGTAGAAGCGGCCGTTCCAGAAGAGACTGGCGCGGGTGCCGGTCGAGGATTCCGAGGCGGACTGGTTCTGGATGAAGAGGGAGAGGGTTCCGAGGCGGGAGGTTGGGGAGGCTTCGGTGGCGGCGGTGCCGTGGTATTTGGGGGAATCGGTGGGAGAGGGGAATGGAGGGGACGTGCGGGAGACTCCGGCGGAGTCGGCGGCGGCGATGCGCCAGCGGATCATGGAACCGGCGGGGACGTTAGAGAGAGGGATGGCGGCGGACCAGACGGAGCCGGAGGCGGACATGGGGAGTGATTGTTCCGGGGCGAAGCCGATGGTGTAGAAGAGCGTGGCGGTGGTGACGGGGCCGCTGGTGGGGCTGATGGAAGTGAGGACGGGGAGGGAGGCGTCGTGGATGGCGGGGTTGAAGGAGTCGGGGTTGCGCCAGATGCGGAGCCATGAGCGGGAAGTGTCGCTGGCTTCGGAGGCATTGGCGTCGCAGACCACGTCGATGGAATCGCCGATGGTGAGGGTGACGGGGATGGCGAATCTGCGGAGCGAGCCGAGGACGGAGATGGGTTGGGATCCGGCGGTGAGGGGATCGGCGTCGAGGAGAGGTGAGCCGTTGCGGAAGATCTGCCAGCGCGTGCCATCGCCGGCGTTGGCCACGGTGTGGAAGAAGCCGGAGAGGACGGCGGGGCCGGAGAAGGAAGCGGTCCAGCGGCGGACCGGGCTGCTGGTGCCGCCGGAGAGACTGGGGAGCGAGTAATCGCGGCCGAGGTCGGTATTGGGGGCGGAGGAGAGCCCGCGTTCCCATGAGGGGCCCCATTGGGAGTTGGCGGCGTTCCAGTTCTGGGAGGCGGCGGACCATGCGCCGGAGGATTCGCTACCGGGGAAGGGAGTGAAGGCGGCGGGGGTGTAGGTTAGGGTGCTGGCGCTGGCGAAGCCGTAGCGCCAGCCGTCCTTGCCTTGAGTGCCGCTGAACTGGTCGATGCTGTCGGCGGCGATGGTGCCGCTTTCGAGGGCTGGGAGGATGGGTTGGCGTTCCGAGCCGTCGGGGTTGACGAGCCCCGAGCGGACATTGCCGATGCGTGGGCCGGGTTGGCCGGTGGGGCTGTTGGGTGCGCCGGGGGTGGGGGTGGCGAGGTAGGATGAGGGATCGGAGTTGCCGGGGCGGCCCCATGAAATGTTGTCAGGGAAAATGACCGAGGCGGGCAGGGACGAGCTGGGGGTGGTGGTGCCGGGGGCGAAGAGACCGAGGAATTCGCCGTCGGCGCTGAGGCTGAAATTGGTGTGGAGATTGCGTGAGGGATCGGAGCGGTCCTTGCCGGAGGCGAAGATGCGGAGGTGGCCGTTGCCCAGGATGATGGTGTTGGCGGGGATGACCCAGTCGCTGCCGCTGTCGCGGAGACGCCAGCCGCCCGCGCTGACGGAGAAAGCGTTAGGGTTGTGGATTTCGAGCCAGTCCGGGGAATCGCCGTTTTCGTCGGCGAGGAAGCCGTCATTGGCGGCCATGACCTCATTGAGGACGAGAGCGAGCTGGGGTTCGTTGACGCCGACGGAGGTGGAGGCGGAGACTGTGCCGAAGGTATCGGTGACGGTGAGCGTGTAGTTGGTGGTGGCGGATGGGGAGACGAGGAGAGAGCCGCTGCCGTTGACGGTGAGGCTGGAGACATTGCCGGGGGCTGGGGAGATGGACCATGTGGCTCCGGGTTGGGCGGCACCTTGCCATGAGAGCGTGGCCTGCTGGCCGGGGAGCGTGAGATTGCCGGGGACGGCGGTGAAGGAGGTGATTTTCGGGGCTGGGGCGACGAGGGCGGCGACCTCCTGAGTGGAGAGGGCGTGGTCGTAGAAGCGGACATCGTCGATGGCACCTTTGAAGTTGTAGTTGATGGCGTGGCGGCTGCTGCCGATGGCGGCTTCCTGGCCTGGGTTGGCGA
>CANHUG010000263.1 GCA_947462995.1 Verrucomicrobiales bacterium
ATCGTCAGCAGCACGGTCCACGTCCGCAGGGTCTCCCGCTCCGTAAACCCGCTCAGCCGCGACACCACCCAGAACCCGCTGTCGTTCATCCACGAACACCCGTACGCCCCGAACCCGATCGCCAGAAACAGGTACATCGGATGATAACTCAAGGTCGTCGCCGCCATCAGCGGATAAATCATCGCCGACGTCGTCTGCATCGCCACCGTCGCACTCCCCTGCGCTATCCGCAGCACCAGCGCCACCACCCACGACAGCAATAGCAAATCCACACTCCGCCCCGCCACCACCGCACGGATCGCATCCCCCACCCCCGCGTTCCTCAGCATCAGCCCGAACGCCCCGCCCGCCGCCGTAATCAGAATAATCACCCCGGCCGTCTCCAGCGGCGGCCCCATCAGATCGCTCACCGCCTCCATCCCTAACCGCTTCTGCCGCATCAGCAGCACAATGCTCAACAACCCGCCGATCATCAGCGCAATGTTCTTGTTCCCGATGAACTCGAATACCTGATACCCGCCCGCAAACCACGCCGCCTCCACCCCGCCACTCCCCGCCATCTGCGCCCAGCCCTTCCCATGGGCAAACGCATGCCGCGTGATCTCGAAAAACGACGCCGCACTGATCAGCAGAATCGGCACCACCACCGGCGCGATCGACGACAGAAAAGACGGCAACTCGCTCTCCGGCCGGTCCACCAGCGCCCGCAACCCACTCAACGGCGCATTCGGCGTCTCCCGCAACGGCACCGGATTCGCCGCCGCGATCCTCTTCATCGCAAACCACCCTAACCCCACCGGCACCATCCCCACCAGAATCCCCGCAAACAGCGACACCCCCGCATCCAACCGCAGATTCTCCGCCACCATCAACGGCCCCGGATGCGGCACCGTCATCGAATGCGTCGTCACCCCCGCCCCGCAGATCGCCAGCACATACAGCACAAAACTCCCCCCGGTCCGCAGCGCCAGCGCCATCGCTATCGGCACCATCAGCATGAACATCGTGTCGAAGAATATCGGAATCGACAGAAAATACGTCGCCGTCAGCAGCGCCAGCCCCGCCCGCTTCTCCCCAGTCACCGCCAGAAACCGCCGCACCACCTTGTCCGCCGCCCCGCTCTGCATCATGCACATCCCAATCAGGGTCGCCATCCCCACCACAATCGAGAGCTTCCCTGCCGTTGTCCCGAATTCCTCCGTACACAACTCCACCGCCCGCAGCAATTTGCCTTTCCCCGGTGCCTTCGGATCCGCCGGAAGGCTCGCCGCCATCACTCCGGCTAACAAGGCCGCAAGGATCAGCGCCAGAAACGCATGCAGCCGCAGCTTCGAGATCGCCACGATCACGAAAGCCACACACACAACCAATACAACGAAGGGCCACCACACAGGTGCCGTAAATGCCATCAGGGGGAGCATGCCCGCCGTCATAGGGACTCCCGCTCCCCTCGGCAATCAGTTTTCCTCCACGCATCCACCCACCCCCTCCCACGGAGGCACGTCCGCGAATTGTCTTGGCACAACCTCCCCCCGTTCCCATGCTCTCCCCATGAAGCTCCCCTTCAAACTCCGGCTCCTGCTCGCCGTCTGCGCCGCCTCCCTGGCCCCCACCGCTCCAGCCGCCATCAACGGCGTCGAGGTCCTCGTCGGCGGCCGCACCAATCTCAGCGGCGAAGGCACGCTCATCCAGGCCACCAACCTCGGCACCACCACTTCCGTCTCCGTCCCAGGCGTCGGCACGTTCACCGGTGACACCGGCACCGACGGCCTCGCAGGCATCGCCTCCATCGCCACCACCGGCGGCGGCACCCTCAACGCCGCAGACATCGGCAGCGCCATCGACCCGCTCTTCTTCACAGAAACATGGAACAGCGGCGGCACCGGCATGCGCGTCACCGTCACCCTCCCGGACGCCGGCGACTTCCTCGTCGAATTCCTCCACGGCGAATCCCGCAACTGCTGCACCGGCCGCTTCAGCGCCGCCACGTTCTCCGACGCCTCCGGCTCCGTCCCCGTCCCCGAATTCACCATCGGCAATGGCATCGCCAGTCAAAACCCTCCCGCCGACGCCGACTGGGCCATCATCCGCGCCGCCGTTCAGGGGGTCTCCACATTCACCTACACCGTTCCTAACGGCACCGGCCGCGGCACGTCCATCATGGGCTTCCAGATCCGCCGCACCACTTTCAACCCCACCGATTCCTCCCCCTTCATCCGCGAATTCTCCGCCGCAGGCAACACCACCTACAAAGACGAAAACGGCGACACCCCGGACTGGATCGAAATCTACAACCCCACCGCCAACCCAGTCAATCTCTCCGGCTGGCACCTCACTAACAACCTGCTGGCACCCGACCTCTGGTCGCTCCCCGCCGTCACCATCCCACGCGGCTCGTCTCTCATCGTCTTCGCCTCCGGCAAAAACCGCGCCATCCCCGGCTCACCGCTCCACACCAGCTTCCGCCTCCCCGCCTCCGGCAGCTACCTCGCCCTCACCAACCCGGACAACTCCGTCGCCCACGCCTTCGCACCCTATCCAGCCCAGACTGACGGCTTCTCCTACGGCATCGCCGGCTCCGCCCGCTCCGCTCCCTCCGCTTTCTTCTTCCCCGCATCCCCAGGCACCGCCAACGGCATCCCTCTCTCCGCCCCGCTCCCAGCCCCGGTCTTCTCCACCAAAAAGGCCGTCTTCACCGCCTCACAATCCGTCTCCCTCTCCACCACCACCCCCGGCGGCATCATCCGCTTCACCACCGACGGCTCCATCCCATCCGCTTCCTCCACGCTCTACTCCGCCCCCCTCACCCTGACCGCCACCACTCAGATCCGCGCCCGCGCCTTCGACCCGGTCTCCGGCGGCGGCGGCGAGGTCGACTCCGGCTTCTTCACCCGAATCGACTCCACTTCCAACCTCTCCGGCATCGCTGCTCCCGCCACCTTCTCCTCCAATCTCCCCGTCCTCATCATCGAAAACTTCAACGGCGGAGCCATCCCCGGCACCAATCAGGCGCTCCAATTCTCCCAGCTCGCCGTCTTCGAACCCGATCCCCTCACCGGCCGCACTTCCCTCAACCGCATCCCTGACAAAGCCATCCGCTCCGGCCTCCGCATCCGCGGCCAATCCAGCTCAGGCTTCCCCAAAAAACAATACCGGCTCGAAACATGGTCCGAAGCCAACGCCGATAAAGACGAATCCCTCCTCGGTCTCCACTCCGACTCTGACTGGGTCCTCAGCGCCCCCTACGCCGACGAATCCCTCCTCCGCAACCCGCTCGTCTTCAGTCTCGGCCGCGACTTCAACCTCGCCGCCCCCAACACCCGCTACTGCGAGGTCTTCCTCAACACCAACGGCGGCCCCATCGGCAGCGCCGACTACGCAGGGGTCTACATCCTCACCGAATCCATCAAGATCGGAGCAAACCGTCTCCCGCTCGCCAATGTCAGCGACTTCCCTGACAACGACGGCGGCTTCATCATCCGCCACGAAGCCAGCGCCGCTTCCAAAACCCGCATCACCGGCTGGACGTTCGCAGAAATCCACGACCCCACCACCACCACCGCCCAGTCCACCTTCATCAGCTCATGGATCAATGGCTTCAACTCCGCCCTCCGATCCCCCACCGCCTTCAACCCCGTCACCGGCTACGCCGCATGGGCCGACCCAGCCTCCTTCGCCTCCATGGCCGTCCTCACCGAATTCGTCCGCTCCCAGGACGGCTACGTCCGCAGCGCCTACTTCCACAAGGACCGCGGCGGTAAACTCATGGCCGGTCCTCTCTGGGACTACGACCTCACCTTCGGGGTCTCCTGCTGCTTCAATTCCCACCTCACCGGCATCGACCCCGCCACCGGCTCCGGCTGGCAATACAACAACGGCTACAACCGCGGCGCCCGCGAAAACGGGCTCGCCGACAACGCCCACGGCTCCACCATGGCCCGGCTCGACTGGACGCGTCTCATGATGGCCGACCCTGCCTTCAGACAGCGCTTCACCGATTCCTATCAACTCCTCCGCCGCGGCCCGCTCTCCAACTCCGCCTTCGCCGCACGCATCGACGCCCTCGCCGCCCAGCTCAGCGACAATAACAACGCCACCGATTCCCCCCAGCGCCGCAACTTCCTCAAATGGGGCACCCTGGGCTCCGCCACCACCGGCTTCCAGACGTTCCTCCCGCTCAATCTCCGCAACGCCTCGGAAACATGGGCCGCTCACGTCGACTACGTCAAATCATGGGCCTCCCAGCGCACCACATGGATGGATTCCCAATTCATCCCCATGCCCGTCTCTTCCACCCCCCAAGGCTTCGTTCTCCAAGGCACCAGCGTCGCCCTGACCGCCACCAATGACATCTACGTCACCCTCGACGGCTCCGACCCACGCCTCCCCGACGGCTCACCTTCCCCCTCCGCCACTCTCCTCTCCCCAGCCCAAGGCGGCCCAACCCCCTCCATCCTCATCTCCTCCACCTCCCACGTCGTCGCCCGCTCCCGCAACACCACCGGCTCCGCATGGAGCGCACCGCTCGACCTCTGGTACCTCGTCGGCAACCCAGCCTCCCTGATCTCTCTCATCGTCTCCGAACTCCACTACCACCCCGCCGATCCCTCCCCCGCCGAACAACTCCCTGACAACTCCCTCACCGACGGCGACTTCGAATTCATCGAACTCAGAAACATCAGCACCTCCACGCTCGACCTCTCCGGCGCATCCTTCACCGACGGCATCTCCTTCACCTTCCCCCAAGGCTCGACCCTCCTCCCCGGCAACGTCGTCGTCCTCGTCTCCAATCCCGTCGCGTTCGCCCGCCGCTACGGCCCCGCCACCCCCATCACCGGCCAATACTCGGGCCGCCTCAACAACTCCGGCGATCGTCTCGAACTCCGCTACCCATTCGGCGACCCCATCCTCTCTTTCTTGTGGAGCGACACATGGCACACGCCAACCGACGGCCCCGGCTTCTCCATGGTCGCCCGTCTCCCCGCCGACCCATCCACCTTCCGCGACCCTAACCTCCCCACCTCATGGGCCAACAGCCCGGAACAAGGCGGTTCCCCCGGCTCCATCACCCAGGGCTTCTCCCTCACCTACTCCAGCTGGCGCCACTCCCACTTCACAGCAGCCGAAACAGCAGCCGGTGGCCTCGCCAACCAGCTCGACGACCCGGACCGCGACGGGCTCTCCAATTTCCTCGAATACGCCTGCGCCACCAACCCGCGTCTCCCCACTCCCCACTCAGACCTCCCCTCCGCCACTCTCTCCCCCACCGTCGGGGATTCCCTCCTCACCCTCAGCGTCCGCCGCCCCCTGCGGGTCCTCGATGTCGCCTACTCCGCCGAGTTCTCCAACGACGCCCTCTCATGGAACTCCGACGGCGTCATTCCCACCGAACCGCCCCCTAACCCCGACGGCACCGAATCTCTCCTCTTCTCCCACCCCACTCCCCTCGGCAACCAGCGTGCCCGCTTCGCCCGTCTCAGGGTCTCCGCCACTCCCTGACATCTTCTCCGGAACGCCGCCGCCTCACCAGTCTCAAACAAGAAACCTCTCCCATGCTCCCAGTCTCCCGCTCTCTCCTCCCGCGGCTCG
>CANHUG010000264.1 GCA_947462995.1 Verrucomicrobiales bacterium
GACCCCGAACTCAAACGGCTCTGGGACCTCTCCTGCGAAAGCGTCTGCTACACCAAGCTCGGCAACGAACCATAATCCGTCGCCCCTTCCCTTCCACGCAAAAGCCTGCTGGAGCTCTTCGCTTCAGCAGGCTTTCTGCTTTCAGGCTTTCTGCTTTAATTCCTCACTCGGCCACCACCGCCGCTCGCGCGTTGTCAATCGTCGCACCCGTCTTCTCCAGATAGTAATCATACCCCCCGGAATACGACGTCACCTTCCCGTTGTTGATGTGCAGCACCCGCGTCGCCAGCGACCGGATAAAGTGCACGTCGTGACTGATGAACACCAGCGTCCCCTCGTACCGCTGCAGCGCCAGGATCAATCCTTCGATCCCCCAGATGTCAAGGTGCGTCGTCGGCTCGTCCATCAGCATCAGATTCGGCGGATCAATCAGGAACTTCACCAGATTGAGCCGGCTCTTCTCACCACCAGACAGCACCTTGCACTTCTTGAAGACTTCCTCGCGCCGGAACAGAAATGACCCCAAAATCGCCCGCGCATCATCATCCCTCAACTCCGGCGAACAACGCTTCAACTCCTCAACCACCGTGCACTCCGGATCCATCGTGTCCCCACGGTGCTGCGAAAAATACCCCAGCCGCGCATTCGTCCCCAATCGCCGCTCACCCTTCAGGATCGGCAGCTCACCAGCCAGAATCTTGATCAGCGTCGACTTCCCTGCCCCGTTAGGCCCCACCAGCACCGTCTTCTCCCCGCGCTCGATCTCCAGATCCAGATCCTCGTAAATCTTCCGCGTCCCGTACGCCTGGTGAATCCCGTTCAACTGCACCATCCGCTGCCCGCCACGCGCCGGCTGCGGGAAATTGAACCGGAACGCCTTCCGCAATGGCGCCGGCTTCTCCAGCTTCTCCATCTTCGCCAGCTGCTTCTCACGGCTCTGCGCCTGCGACGCCTTCGACGCCACCGACCGGAACCGCTCGATGAAATCCTGAATCTGCTCGATCTCCTTCTGCTGGTTCCGGTACGCCTGCATCGTCCGCTCCCACGCCTCCTCCTTCTGCTTCAGATAGGAAGAATAATTCCCCGTCCACTGCGTCAGCTTCGAGTTGTCGATCTCATAGATCTTCTCAATGATCTCATCCATGAAATCGCGGTCGTGCGAAATCATCAGCACCGCCCCTGGATAGTGCTTCAGATAACTCCGGAACCATAGCAACGACAGCAGATCAAGGTGGTTCGTCGGCTCATCCAGCAGCAGCAGATCAGGCTCGATCACCAGCAGCCGCGCAAGGTGCGCCCGCATCACCCAACCACCACTGAATTCCCGCGCCGGCCTCGTGAAATCCTCTTCCTTGTACCCGAACCCGCGCAGAATCTTCCTCGCCCGCGCCTCCGCCTGCGGATTCTGCAGCGCCTCATGCTTCGCCTGCGCATCAAAATACGCCGGCGCACTCACATCCCCGCGCTTCTCATGCTCCTGAAGAATCGCCTCCAATCGATCCATCTCCCCGGCCTTCCCAGTCGCAATGTCCAACACCGTCTCCTCACCCACAGGCTCACCCTCCTGCGCCAGATACCCCAGCGAGGTCCACTCATCACGGTTCACCTCCCCGGAATCCACCGTGTCCGTACCCAGAATCAGCGAAAACAACGTGGACTTGCCTGCCCCGTTAGGACCGACCAGCGCCACCCGCTCGCCGTAATTCACCGTCATGTCCGCCCCCTGAAAAAGCACGCGGGCATTGAACGACTTGGTGACTTTGCGGATCGTGAGCATGGAATTGTTTTTGTCAGGTCGCCGGTTCAGCAGCTGATGCCGCTCTCAATCACGGCAACCGCATTGTGACTGTGTATACTTTCGAAATTCTCAGCCCTCGCTCGCCACCCCAGCACCCCCTCTAGCCTCGCCACCCGTACCCCGATCTCCCTCACCAGATCCTCCACAAACACCGGATTGTCATAGGCCCGCTCCGTCACAAACTTCTCGTCCGGCCGCTTCAGCAGGCTGAACAACTCGCAACTCGCCGCCTCCTCCACCAGCCCGATCAGCACATCCGGCCACACCGGTTCCGCCGTCTCCACCGTCAGCGTCGCATACCCCCGCTGATTGTGCGCCCCACGCTCGCTGATCGCCTTCGAACACGGGCAAAGCGTCGCCACCGGCACCGTCACACTCGTCAGCAACCGCACCCCGCCTTCACGGTCCGTCACCTCCCACACAACCTCGTAATCCACATACCCACCACCACCAGTCACCGGAGCCCGCTTCTCGATAAACCACGGAAACCTCATCTCCACCTGCGCCTCGTCCGCTCCCAGCCGCTCCCGCAACCGCCGCGCCAGCGCCAGCACCCCAGCCGCATCCATCGCCCGGCTCGCCTCGTGCATCTCCTCAACAAACCGACTCATGTGCGTCCCCCGCTGACTCGCAGGAACCGCCACCGTCAGCGCCGCCGTCGCCACCGTATGCACCACCCCTCCCTCCGGACGGGGAATCGCTACAGGATACCTCAACGCACTGATACCTGCCCGGCTGATCCCCAGCCCGCGCGTGTCCCGCTCGCTTTGCGTGTCTTTTAAACTCATGAACCCCACACTGGAAATGAGTCAGGGGCGCAAATCCTTACGCCCCTGACCAGAAAAACAGAATACTGTCGCGGGTAGCCCCGCAGCCCTTCAGGGATGCAGATTGACCGCGCGCGAACGCTTGATCTCACGCGTGATCTTCCGGTGCATCCACGCAGAAATCCCAGTCAGGCGACGTGGAAGAATCTTCCCAGTCTCCGTCGTGAATTTCGCCAGATAGTCCGGGTGCTTGTGGTTGATCTTGTCAATCTTGATGTCCAACCGGCGGCGCGGCATGCGCTTGTTCGCCTTCCGGAAATTGATCAGTCGCTGCGGTGTCTTGGGAAGCATGGCGTCAAATAGTAAAAATTCGTTTCAGTCGCAGTCTCAGCGCACTTCACGGTGCACCGTCCGCTTCTGCATGAACGGGTTGAACTTCACCTTCTCAAGACGGCCCGGAGTCCGAACGCTCTTCTTGTTGCGGGTGGTGACATAACGCGACGGAGACTTGCCGGCAGGCCGGGCTTCCGTGCATTCGAGAATGATGATTTCGCGGGGCATTTGATGAAAGGATCGTCGGGTTCTTGGACGGCAGCCTGCCGTCAGCGGGCGGCGAGACTAAATCAGTCGTCCGACTTTTCAACTGTTTCTTTTCCACCCTCTTCATCATCCTCATCGTCGTCGTCAGAATCCATCAGACCAAACAACGACCGCACCGAACGCCGTCCACCATTCGCCGCCACCTCGCGCTCGTACTCCGACTGACACTCCACCGTGAACCGCGCAAACGGCAGCGCCTCCAGACGCATCTGGGGAATCTTCTTGTTCGACATCTCGCAGATCCCGTACGTCCCAGCCTCAATCCGCTTCAGCGCATCCTCAATCTCATACAGCGCATCCTGCTCCTTCGAAAGAAGGCTCAACGCAAAATCACGGTCGTAAGCATCACTCCCCGCATCCGCTTGGTGCATCCCGAACGCCGACGCATCACTACCCTCAGCACGTGCCCGGATCGTCTCGTTCGCCATCCCAGTCACACTGTCCACCAGCGAATCCTTCAACTCCAGCAGCCGCGTCTTCTGCTTCTTGATGAACGTGTTCATCGGAATCTCCGGCTCCGGCACCCAACCGTCATCCACAATCGGCTTCCGGATCGGCCCAGTCGGCAGATTCGTCTTCACCGTCGGCTTCAAGGACGACGCCCTCGTCACCGGCTCAATCTTCTTCTTCACCGCCGCAGGCTTCGCCGCCGCTTCCTTCACAGCCTTCGCAGCCTTGGCTGGCGCAGCAGCCGCCGGCTTCTCACCAACGGTCTCCGCCACCTTCTCCTCAGGATTCTCCGCACTCTTGGCCGGCTTCGTACCTGCCGGCGCAGCCTTCTTCTCAGGCTTGGCGGATGATTTTTCCGAAGCATCAGCCTTCTTGCCTTTGGCCGGCGATTCTGCCTTCTCAGCAGCGGGTTTCGTTTTGGAGGACATCGTAGGAAAAGGATTGCGGGAACTCGTGAAGAACGGCAGACGCCGGATTTGGGACGGGAAAAACCTCCAGCTCTCGCCTTCGGCCAACCCGGAAAAGGGGCGGGATAATTAGCGCGGCAGCGACCTGACGCAACTGGTTTTCAACGGCCCCCGCCATGATAAGCATCCCGCCCGCATCGCGTTTGAGGTCGGGTGTCCTGCGCCCTCTTCGATCTCGATCAGACTCTCCTGCCCTACGATACGCAGGCCCTCTTCTGTAACTACGTCCTCCGCCGCGAAGGCTGGCGCCGCGCCTACCCGGCCGTCTTCCTCCCAGCCCTCCCCCTCCGCGCCCTCCGCATCCTCAGCACCCGCAACCTCAAACGCGTCTTCCTCTCCTACCTCTGGAAAATGCCGCGCTCCCGGCTCACCGAACTCGCTCACGCCTTCGCCGAACAGGAAGTCCCACCACTACTCTACCCCCAGGTCGCCGCTGAAATCGAACGCCACCGCAAGGCCGGTCGCACGCTCATCCTCAACACCGCCAGCCCGGACATCTACGCCAACGCCATTGGCCGCGTCCTCGGCTTCGACCACACCATCGCCACCAAGGTCCGCTTCTCTCGCGACCCGCTCCCGCTCATCCCGGACATCGATGGCCCCAATAACAAAAATGACGCCAAGCTGAAGGCCATGCGCCACCTCATGCCCGTCGATCTCTCCCTCCCCCTCCCAGGCTCATGGGCCTACTCCGACAGCAAAGCCGATCTCCCCATGCTCCGCTTCGTCGAGCACCCCGTCGTGGTCAATCCGGACCCGTTCCTCGAATCCGTCGCCCTCGAAGAACACTGGGAAATCATGCGCCCGCACCGCCCCCAGAAAAACCGTCTCGCCTTCGCCCTCGACTGCGCCCGTCAATCCCTCGGGCTCTGGACGCCGCCAATCACCGCCGCCTGACCACCGGACGCCCCGCCGCCACGGCGTGCATCTCCTCAATCATGCTGTTCACCGGGATACCTCCGATCCGGTAACCTTCGTCTTCCGTCAGCAGATCACAGGACCGCGTCAATCCACGCCGCACCGTCACGCCCGTCACCGTCTGGCCGCCCAGTTGCTGCCCGACCACCACCTCTCCCGCCCGCACCCCATCAATCCGGTGCATCCGGCACGTCTCCACCGCGCCACCCCCGGAAAACGAAACCCTCACAAATTCCGTCGCCGGCTGCTCCACATAAACATGCTTCTGCAGCACCCGCACCGCTCCACCTCGGAACCCGGTGACCACATCCCCCGCCGTCAGCGCCGCCACACTTCTCGCCCCGCCCGGCGTGTCGATCATCGCATCCTCCGGCAGACACGCCATCGCCATCTTCACCCCCGCAAACGGCAGCGCCGTCCGCACCAGCGGCGCAATGAGCCCGCAGCCGCTCAGGGAGCAAACCGCAGCAGTCAGCAGAAAAATGGAACCGGAAAACTTGAATGACATCGCGCAGAACCTGCCATCGGCCCCTTCGCGGTTCCAGCAACGGCAGAAATCACCCCCAC
>CANHUG010000265.1 GCA_947462995.1 Verrucomicrobiales bacterium
ACCCGGAACCCGCCCCCGATCTCCACCAACTGCCCGCGCGAAATCACCACCTCCCGCCGCCCGCCGCCCGTCAGATGCCTAAGAATCAGCACCAGCGCCGCCGCACAATTGTTCACCACCGTCGCCGCCTCCGCCCCCGCCAGCAACGCCAGCGACGTCTCCAGAAATTCCCCGCGCGCCCCGCGCTCGCCCGTCTCCATGTCCAGCTCCAGATTATGATAGGACGACGCCACCTCCGCCACCCTCGCCGCCACCCCGGCCGCCAGCGGAGCCCGCCCCAGATTCGTGTGCAGCAGCACACCCGTCCCATTGATTACCACCCCGATCCGCCGCCGCGCCAACCCCTCCATCTCCCCCCTCACCAATTCCACGGCCACCTCAAAACCCGGCGGCGCCACCCCGCCCGCAGCCGACTCCCGCCACCCGCTCACAACCCGCCTCACCACCATCGCCGCCATCGGCCCCGGCAATCCACACCACCCCGGCACCGCCCGCAGCAACCGGTCCACCGACGGCAACCCCCGCTCCATTCCTCCGGATTCCGTCGTCATCTCATCAGCTCATCAACTCATCACTCGCCCCCTCACTCGCCATACCACTTCGCAATCTGCTCGGTCTTCACCACCTCCGGCACAAAATCCCCCAGAAACTCCTCCACCGTCCGGTCCGCCTGCTCCGGCGTCACCGGCCGCTGCCTCACCCCCGCCAGACTGTCATCGCCAAACCGCACGCCGTCCAGATACGCCGTCACCGTGATGTACCCCCACCGCTGATCATACCCTTTCAGCATCCGATCGCTGAAATCCTTGATCCCACGCACCACGTGATTCCCCGTCACCGCATCGTGCCCCACAAACCAGTAATACGCAATGCTCCGCGCCATCGCCCGCGTCGCCGGATCCACCCGCGTGCAGAACAACCGCCGCACCGGCAGCACATGCCCGCCCTTCAGCTTCACTAGCATCGTCGTCGGCTCCGCAATGTTGAAACCCTGCGCCGTCAGACACCGCTCCAGCGCATGAATACTGTTACTCGGATCCTTCCCCGACAGCACAATCCCCGCACTCACCACATCACTCATCCGCCCCCCGTCCGTCTCCTCCAACAGCGACGTCTCCAGCCCCCCAACCGGCCGGAAATAACTCCGCCGGAAAAACTCCGTGTCCTTCGCCAGAATCTCCCGCTCCTCCTTCGACGCCTCCAAATCACTCCCGCCTTCCCAGCCACCACCCACCCACGTCGGCAACTCCGCACGCAACGCCGCCTCCCGCATCGGGGGCGTCTGCGGCAGCAGAAACACCAGACTCAACCCCGCCAGCAACAGCGCCTGCACAATCATCAGTCGTTTTGTCATGGCTGACCTCCCGTCTCATCGCCACCCACCCGCGTCACCTTCACCTTCGGCCGCAACGCCCGCAACCCACCCCGCATCACCGCACTGATCACCAGCAGAAACGCCAGCGCCGCCCCGAAACTGAAAAACCCGGAGTAATTGTGCCACGTGTTCATCGCAAACGTCCGGTCAAACTTCGCCACCACCAGAATCGACACAATCCGCACCGCATTCGCAGGAATCGCCAGCGGCAGCGCCGCCGCAAATATCACCGCCCGCTCGCCCCACCGCCGGTGCGCCACCATCGCATAAATATAACTGATCAGCAGCAGCGCCACAATCGACCGGATCCCGCTGCACCCGTCATCCACCTTGAACGACCCACCGTCAGGATCCAGCAGCTGCGTCCCCGACTGAATCGTCGGAATCCCGATCAGGTTCCCCACGTGATGCGCCAGCTTCGTCGACAGAATCGCAAGGTCGTTCGTCCGCTGCTCCAACCCAGGCACCGGAATCATGAACAACACAAAACTCAGCGGGAAAAACAAATGCCGCGCCGCCCTCCACCCCAGCGAAAAATGCGCCGCCCCCATCACCAGAAACGGCAGGCTCAACACCGCCGCACGCGCCTGAATCCCCCGAAACGCCCCCACCCACAAAAACACCCCAGCCGCCAGCCACCACAACCCCGCCAACCCCTGCGTCACCGGCTCCTTCCGCATCTCCACCGACGCCTTCCACAGAAACCACCCCATCACCGGCACCACCATCCACCCGTGCTCATACAGCTTGTTCTCGTTGTTCCACGAATTCGTCAGCCACGGCAGCGTCGCCTGCGCATTCCCAGCCGCAAACTTCGGCACCAGCCCGAAAAACGCCGCCAGCGTCAGCAGAATCGAGCCAGCCAGCATCCACGCCATGACATCACCTCGCTCTGAGCCTGATGCCATCGCTTTCCGGGGGGTATCCATGCCGCCGTTCATGGACGAAAACCCCGCCAAGGGCAAGCACCGGATCACCGGAACGCAAACAGGGGCAGCGAGCCGCGCCCACTGCCCCCGTCATCAATTCCTCACACCACCACGCTCAGTCGCGGTCCATCACAATCTGAATCACATACCACAGCAGGGTCGCAAACGACGCAAACAGCGCCAGCGACGCCGCCACATGCTGATCCGGATGGTAGTGATGAATCACATTCGAGGTCTGATACACAATCGTACCACCCACCAGCGCCACCATCAGCACGCAGAACAAGGTCCCCAGCGAAAACCCGAAAATCAGCGACGCCACAATCGTCGCCAGCGCCACCATCCCCGCAATCCTCAGAAACCCGCCCAGGAACGTAAAATCCTTCTTCGTCGCAAACGCCACCCACGACAATCCCACAAACAACCCCACCGTAATTAGCATCGCCTTCCCCAGCAGCTGCGGATCAATGCTCAGCGCCACCATGATCAGCGGCGCAAAAATAATCGACTCCGCCGCCACATACAGGCCCAGCCCAGCATACTGCGTGCTCCGCTTCACCGACGACGACGCCCACTTCGTCGCCACCTGCGACACCAGCATGAACCCAGCCAGCACAATCAGCCACGTCCACCGCCCACCCAGCATCAGCCCAGCCAGCGCCTTTCCCGCCCCACTCGTGATCAGCAGGGTCTCCAATACCACAAACGCCGCCACCGCTCCCGCAAGGTGCCCGTACGTCCGCCTGATAAAGGCAGCACGTCCGGATTCGGGAATGTCTGAGACCGTCGCAGGAGATTCGTAATAGTTCATGATCCCCCCATTCTAGCACCACCCCACGCCCGCCGCAAGCCACACTGGCACCCGCATCCCGCCTGTGACCCCAATGCCCCCACCCTCCCCGGGAGGCTCCCCTCGGAACCTCCCGGACCCCCAAACCCACCCACTCAGCGCTTCGGCGGCTGCACTTCCTTCACCGTCGCCCCGAACTCCTCGCTCATCACAAGGATCGAGAACCTCGTCGCCCCGTCCAGATCACCCGTGCTCAGGCTCGCATAGTCAAACTTCCCGCGCAGGTCCGTGTACCCATCCTTGTAGAACACCGGCGCACCATTCACCTCCGCGAACACCTTCACATACACCTTCGCCAGCGCCTTCTTGTCCGCCGCCCGACGCACCTGCAGCCGCCCGAACCCTTCGCTCACCTGCACGTCCAGCGCATTCGCATACGCCGCCTCCGCCCGCGTCACCCCGCCCCCGCTGATCTCCACCAGCACGTTCGCACTCTGATACTCCGCCGGCAGCGCAAACACATGCGTCCCCCCGGCCGGCAGCATCACCTTCTCACTCCGGTTCGGCCGGATCGTCCGGAACCGGCTCGTGTCCTGCGTCACAAACGGATTCGCACTGAACAGAAACTCCAGATCCATCGGATAGTAATTCACCGTCACCTCCGCCAGATTCCGGTACGACAGGCTCACCATCCGGTTCTCCAGCTTCAAGGCCATCGCCGGCTCCAAGGCCGCCAGCCGGTCCTGCGTCGCATCGCGATCATCCTCCGCCGCCCCCGCCGCCGCCTTGCCCTCGATCTCATCCAGCTGCGACGCCAGCTCCGCAAACTTCCGCCGCCAGTGATCCACCGGATACGCCGCCCGCGCCACCGCCACCGCACGCGCCGTCGCCGTGTCCTCCTGACAAATCGCCAGCCACGCCTTCATGTAATCATACGCCGCCTGCTCCGCCACCTTCCCCGGCTCCACCTTCGCAAACCTCACCACCGCCTCCTCGATCCGATCCTGCAGCGCCAGATAATACGCCGCCGCCAGATGATCCTCACTGTTCAGCTGCGGCCTGCTCCCCAGCACCCTCACAAATGCCTCGAACTGCCCGCGCAGCTTGTCGTTCAGTATCGTCCTGCTCGCCCCCAGCGTGTGCGCCCGCGCATTCACCAGCGGGCTGTACTCCAGATGCTGATAACTCCGCCGCTCCACCGGATCAATCTTCACCGCCGGACTGTCCAGCGACGCCCCGCATTCCGCCAGAAATCCGTCCGCGTGCATCAGATAATCCGTCACCCCATCCGGCAGGTTGTGCAGCAGTGCATAAGTCCCCGCTCCCGCATGCCACACATGCCGTCCCCGCAGCAGCGCCAGCGCCTGCTTTGCAAAATCCGCATCCTTCATCCGCCACAGCATCAGATCCAGATTCAACGCATTCAGATTGTTCTGACCCAGAAACGCCAGCACCTCCGCAGGCGCTGCATTCTGACTCACATATTCCCACGACGCCTTGTCCGCCTGACTCAACCGGTCCACCACCGTGAACACAAACGGCTCCGCACTCGCCGCCGTCCTGAAATTCCGGCTCAAATGCACCGGATAATGCGCAAACTTCCCAGGCGCAGGAAAGTAAAACTGAAAATCATACGTCCCCGTATGATACGGCTCCAGCACCACTGGCACACTCCGCGTCACCTGAGTCACCAGCACCGGCACCGCCCCCACAGGAATCTGAAACAGCATCTCCAGCTTCTGCCGCGACGACGACGGATTCGTCACCACCACCTGACACCCGTAAACCACTCCCGTCAGAAACTCCCCAGTCACAAACTTGTCCATCTTCTCCCCAGCCTGCTCGATGAACCGGTCCCCCTGACGGTAGAAATTCTGACTCACCAGCAGCTTCGCCCCTTCCTTGTCAGGCTCCGCCGCCCGGATCTCCTGATGGAACAGAATCCCCTTCCCCGAAGGCGTCAGGGTCACCGTGTTCTCCTTCCGCTCCACCTTCCCAGCCTTCACCTGCGACGGAAACGGCAGATCCAGCGCCGCCAGCGCCAGCACCATCTCCGTGAAACTCCCCGCCGCGTCCGCCAGATGCGCCGACACAAACGGCTGGGTCCCGTCCCATGCCGCATAGTCCGCCCAGAACCGGTTCACCGGCACCAGCGCCGCCGTCTGCTGCGCAATCAGTAGTCGGTAATAATTGCTCTCCGCCCACTCCTGCGTCCGCTCGGTCTGCCGGAACAACCGCTTGGCCTGCTCCGCCACCACCTTCCGCCTCGCCAGCACTTCCACCTCACGGTCCCGGGCGAACCCCCCACCGCGCGGATCCGCCGCCGACGCCGCACTGATATCCTCCCGCACCGCCGCCAGCTTAACCAACGCATCCTTCCCTTCCACCGTACTCTCCATCTCCTTCAGCACGTCCTCCTCCTGCTTGAGGCCACCTAGCGCAAACCGCGCATC
>CANHUG010000266.1 GCA_947462995.1 Verrucomicrobiales bacterium
AACCCAGCATCAGAACAACCGCGGCAAATCGTTGCATCTACCACCATCCCACGCCCCACCCCCACCCGCCAATCCCAGCCACACCCGGATCCACGGACGCCAACTCAACCCACCCGCTCCCCTCCCTTCGCACGCCGTCGGCACCCGTCGCTGCAATACCGCACCGCCTCCCAATCCCGCGCCCACTTGCGCCGCCACGAAAACGGCCGCCCGCACACCACACATACCTTGCTCGGCAAATCAGTCTTCTTCACCCCGTTCATGTCTCATCAATGTTTAGTTAGTATTGCTGACGCCCCTCCTCCCAACCACGCGGACGCCCGCTTCCAGAATGGAAAAAATCCCGCCGTCGCAAAACCGTGAATCGCCGCCTTCCACGGCCGCTGCACCAACCGCAGCCGCACTCCCGCCGCTGCCAACTCCCGCTCAATCCCCGACAGCGCATCCGCCACCGGCCCAGTCGCCGGTCGCATCGCCACCACCACATCCAACCGCTCCCGAACCGCCCACTCGCGCACCGCCCCAGCCACCTCCTTCCCTTCCAGCAGCTCCACCCCGCACCCGAAATACTCCCCCGCCCGCCTCAATCCGTCATCTAGCACCGTCCGCACCGCAGCAATCCGCAACGCACTCAACCCGTACGCCTCAGCACACCGCCCGGGAAAACACGCCGCCACCGCCACAGGCCTCGCACCCGCCAGCGGACCGCTCTCCAGACAACAATCGTCAGGATGCATCCAGATCCCCACCCTCCCCGCATCCCCATCCCAAACCGTCGGATCGTCAGGCAACGCCACCCGCTCCAGTTCCTCCACCGCATCCTCCACAACACCCGCCGCAATCTCCCCTTCCAACCGCTCCAGTCCGGCATCATCAGCCATCAACTCCGGCGCACACCACTGCTCAAGATTCCGCCGCCGTGCTAGGTAATGCTTCCCCGGCGTCTGCAGCCCCGCCACCCACCGCCACGACAAGGTGTTGCTCGCAGGATCCGCATCACGCAGCTGCCGGAAAAAAAAACGCCGCTCCCAGCTCCCACGGCAGTCGCTCGCAGTGAACCCAGAACGCCGCCCACCACATCCGCGCATGATTGTGCAAATAACCTGTCTCCCGCAACTCCCGCGCAAACCCATCCATCACCGCCACACCGCTCCGCCCCGACGCCACCGCCTCCGCACGCGCCAGCATCCCTCCGTCCCCCACCGTCTCCAGTTCCCGAACCCGCCGCCGCCACTCCCTCCATACCCCCGGCCGCTGCCTCAGCCACGATTGCCAGTAGTCACGCCAGCACAATTCCTGCACCCACTTCTCCACCCGCCCAAACCCATGCGCCCGCACCGCCTCCCCCACCAGTTCCTCCGGCGTCAGCACCCCGAATCGAATCGCCCCCGACAACCGGGACACCGCCGCGTGCTCCCGCCTCACGGCATTCCGCGCCGCCGCATACGCCGGCACCTGCGGCAGAAACTCCCGCCACCGCGCCACCGCCTCACTTCGCCTCAACGGATACAACTCAGACACGCTCCCAAAACGTCTCCCGACCACCTCCAGGCGCAGCAGATCTGTTTGGCATTCCTCCCAACCCGGCGCTAATCTCTCCCCATGAGGATTCCGGCTGCATCTAACATCATCCGTCTCCTTGCCTCAGGGCTTGCCCTCGCCGCCGCCGCCCTCACCCCAGCCTGCCGCGCCCCACGCCCCTCCGACGGCTTCTGCGGCATTCAACTCCGCAAGGGAACTCTCACCGCCCTCCAGCATCCCGACGGCTCGCTCCTCCTCTCCCTGCAGCGCTCCGGCCGCAACGTCTACGCCTCCGCAACCCTCCCCGACTCCCCACGCGAGCAGTTCGCCGTCCTCGAAACCGGCACCTCCGCCCGCAACGCATGGCACCACGCAAAGAAAAACACGGCCACTCCCATCCGAGTCTTCGGCACCGACGCATGGCAGCGCATCAAACAACAACTCGCCGACCGCATCGCCCCTGACCGCCCCCGCACCGGCATCATGGTCACCGCCGGCGGCCGCGAATTGCTCGCAGCCCGCGACCCCTCCGGCAAAGCCGCCTTCTACCCCACCGGTTCCTTCCCTCAAGGCGTCACCGTCAAAGGCCACCGCTCCGCCGACGAAGCCCTCGCCGATGCCCTCGCCGCCATGCGCACCACCGGCGACGCACCACCGCAAGGCTCGCCTTTCGTCATCGTCACCGGAAGCGCCAGCCCCTGCCTCATCTGGGTCCTGCCCTCGCACCACCGCGCCGTCTTCCTCGGCGACGCCTGCACCCCGGACACCCTCTCCAGCTTCACTCAATCATCCCAACTCGCTCTCGGCGGCACCGTTTCCTTCGGCCTCCGCGGCGCCGTCTCCATCATCAAGAACCCCCTCACATGGACCGCCCGCGCCGCCGGCAATGCCATCAGCTTCGGCCACGTCCTCGTCTCCCCGCTCACCTCACCATGGCCATCCGGCCCGCCTCCTGCCCTAGCACCCCCAGCCCCCTTCGACCCAGCCTCATGGGAATCCGCCCTCGACGCCATCGGCACCCCCGCGCCACTTCCAGCAAAGCTCGATTTCCTCATCGACGGCCACCAGTTCTTCCCCGCCTTCCTCGCCGGCGTCCAGTCAGCCCGCTCCTCCGTCGATGTCCAGGTCTACATCTTCGACAACGACCCCTACGCCATGGAAATCGGCAGTCTCCTCCGCCAGCGCTCCGCTGATGTCAGGGTCCGTATCCTCACCGATGAACTCGCCTCATGGCAGGCCGGTGCCTCCAACCCCGGCGTCGCCGAAGCCGGCTCCGACAACGGCCCACCTCACATGGCCGCATGGCTCTCCCGCGGCTCGAATATCACCGCACGCCCCATGGCCATGACAGGCCTCTGCGCCAATCACACCAAACTCTTCATCATCGACGGCCGCAAAGCATGGACCGGCGGCATGAACATCGGCCGCGAATACCGCAGCGAATGGCACGACATGATGATCGGCATCGAAGGCCCACTCGTCCGCTGCATGCAGGATTCCTTCGATCACACATGGGCACACTCCAGCTGGGCCGGCGATGCCGCCGCGCTCTGGCACCAGATCCGCCGCAAGGCCCTCCACGACATCCCCGTCCCCGCAGGTGCCATCCCCGTCCGCCCTCTCCCCGGCGGCCCGCTCCACTCTCCCCTCTTCCGCGCCCAGATGCATGCCCTCCACCACGCCCGCCACCGGGTCTGGATCGAAAACGCCTACCTCTCCGACCCCCGCATCCTCAGTGCTCTCGTCGCCGCTCGCTACCGCGGCGCAGATGTCCGCGTCATCCTCCCCGAACACAACGACATGTCAGTCATGGCCGCCAGCAACCGCGCCCTCATCCCCCAACTCCTCACCTGCGGCGTCCGCGTCTTCCTCCTCCCTGGCATGTCCCACGTCAAAGCCGCCCTCTACGACGGCTGGGCCTGCACAGGCTCCGCTAACTTCGACCGTCTCAGCGCAGGCGTGAACGACGAATGGAACATCGGCTTCTCCGACCCAGCCGCCGTCCGCTCCCTCGAATCAAAACTCTTCCTCCCTGACATGAAGGCCGCTCGCGAACTCCACGACCCGCTCCCCGCCGACCCCGCCGCTCGCATGAGCGACAGTCTCCTCCAGCTCCTCGCAGGTCAGCTCTGATCCTCCTCCCGCTTCGTTTTGCGCGTGCAGAGCCTCCCAGCGGATGTATGGCACTCAGATGGACTTCGACTGGTCGGCACTGGACACTCTCAGAAAAACATATCTCGATGGCACAGCCGGCTCCGCCGACTACTGGAACAGCGATACCCTCCTCTCCGCCTACGACGCCACCTTCGCTCGTCGCATCGCATGGAAATGGCAGTGGGTCTTCTCCGAACTCCATCGCCGCGGCTGGCAACCACCCGAATCCCTCGAAATCCTCGACTTCGGCTGCGGCACCGGCGTCGCCGTCCGCGAAGCCCTCAACCACTGGGGCCCAGCTATCGCTTCAGGCATCACCCTCAAAGACCGCTCCGTCCGCGCCCTCCGCTTCGCCGAAGCCGCCCTCACTCGCGAACACCCAGGCGTCCCCATCCGCCGCTCCAGCGATTCCCCCCCAGGCATGGTCCTCGTCAGTCACGTCCTCACTGAACTCGACGCCATCGGCGAATCCCACCTCCTCAACATCCTCCGCAACGCCCAGTCCGCCATCATCGTCGAACCAGGCACCAGCGACGCCAGCCGCCGTCTCATCGCCCTCCGCGATCACCTCCGCGCCGACTTCAATGTCGTCGCTCCCTGCACCCACCGCGCGTCCTGCGGCATGCTCACCAAAGCCAATGAACGGCACTGGTGCCACTTCCACGCCTCCCCTCCCCCGGAAATCTTCCAGGACGGCGACTGGATGATGTTCGGCAAAGTCATGGGCATCGACCTCCGCGCCCTCCCCCTCAGCTTCCTCGTCCTCGACCGCCGCCCCGCACCCCCAGTCCCCAAAGACGTCGTCCGCGTCACCGGCAACCCTCGCTTCTACAAGGGCTACGCCCTCCTCCCAGGCTGCACCGAAGCCGGTGTCCACGAACGCCGCTTCTCACGCCGCACCGACACGCGTCTCTTCCGCGACCTCGAAAAAGGCCGCGTCCCCAGTCTCCAGCACTGGTCGCTCGACGGCACCGAAATCACCGCCGTCACGCCCGTCACCAACCCCGACGTCACCTCAGCATGATCTCCGGCTGATCAAGGCTGAAGCTCAATTGCAGCGGCACCTGCTGCCACGCCGGCGACGCCAGATCCGTCATCGGAATCACCCACACAATCGCCTTCGTCCCCGATAGCGTGCCCCGTCCGCTCGTCCGCTCCCTCATGATCCTCAGCCGCGGCGCATTCCGCCCATCCCCAGGCACCGACAGCACATCCGGAATCGCCTGCAACTCCGCCGCCACCTGATCCGCTAGACTCGAAAAACTCCCGCTGCTCCCAGCAGGATTCCCACTCTCCCGCCACGCCAGAATACTGCTGTCACCCATCAGCAGCAACCCACCCCCGCTCGTCGAAAACGAGACCGACCGCACTTTGTCCCCACTGATCCGCCCAATGTTCCGCAACGAAAGGGTCTCCGCCTTCACCGCAGGATTCGCCCCCGCCGCCAGGCTCCCCGTATAACTGATAGCCCCGGGCTCCGCACTGATCCCCTGCACCGATCCCGCCACCTTCGCCGCCCGACTCCGCTTCACCGCCGCCGCCACCGCCTCCGCCGCCAGCTGAACTCCCCGCGGCGACCACGTGTTCCCCGTCTGCGTGTAAGGCGCTCCCTCCTTGTCGCTCCGATGCGCCAGAAACACGGGCAGCAGATCCACCGTCGTCATCCCGCGCGACTCCAGCGACTTCAGCGCCGCCGCCCACGAGCTGTCCAACCGCGGCACCACCTTACGCTTCACCGGTATCTTCGCCTTCCGCACCACTTTGTCAGGATACACCAGCGCCTTCGGCGGCACCGGCACCACAATCACATCACAACCCAACCCCCGCACCTGCGCCGCATAATCCGCCATCACCCCAACCGCCGTCCCAGT
>CANHUG010000267.1 GCA_947462995.1 Verrucomicrobiales bacterium
CGGGCGGCGAGGCGGGCGGCGGCGAGGCGGGCGGAGGCTGGGCGGGCCGTGGCGAGGCGGGCGGCGCCGAAGCGGGCGGCGGCGCTGACTTCCTTGCATCAGTAGCTTCCCGTTGGCGTCGAACCCTCAACGATTCATCATAACGGGAACGCTGCACTGGATCCGACAGCACCGCATAAGCGGCATTGATGATCTGCATGATTCGATGCGCTTCTGCATCGCCGGAGTTTTTGTCCGGATGGTATTTCTGAGAGAGGGCGCGATAAGCCGCTTTGATCACCTCATCTGGAGCGTTCTCCGCTACCTTCAGGTTCTCGTAGTGAGTCCTCATAGTGGGGGCCGAGGCTGCATTTTATGGACAGAATTGAGGTGCGGGCTTGAAAAGGCAGGTGATCGCGGACACGCGCCCACGGCACCGTGGTTGGCATTTGTTCGTGCAAACGTCAAGTGTGACGACCCAAACCACCCAAGCGTACAGCAAGAGGTCTGTCTTCTTGCCCCCCCCCTCCCGCACCACGAATCGGAAATTGCCGCTTTCCCGGCTTGCAGCCCCCCTCCCCCGCGGCTTGCAGAACCCCAATCCCATGCTGCCCACGCTGATCGAGATCGTCCCCCCGGCCCGACCACCCCGCTCCGAAGTCGTCATCCCCGGCTCCAAAAGCATCACCAACCGCGCCCTCGTCCTCGCCGCCCTCTCCTCAGGCACCGTCGAACTCCGCGGCGCTCTCTGGAGCGAAGACACCATCGCCATGACCGATTGCCTGCGCCGCCTCGGCTTCGCAGTCACCATCGCCACCGACCCTCTCGAACCGGCCAACCGCACGCTCTCCGTCACCGGCCTCGGCGGCATCATCCCCAAAGGCGGCTCCCCGGACTCACCCCTCGAACTCCACGTCGAAAACGCCGGCACCGCCGCCCGCTTCCTCACCGCCCTCGTCTGTCTCGGCTCCGGCACCTACCGCATCAGCGGCATCCCCCGCATGCACGAACGCCCCCAGGCCGCCCTCCTCGACGCCCTCCGCTCCCTCGGCTACCAGATCGACGCCCCCGGCAATCACCTCCCAGCCGTCATCCACGGCTCAGGCCCTCGCCCCGGCGCAGCCACCTCCGTCTCTGTCGCCGCCAGCTCCCAGTTCGCCTCCGCTCTCATCCTCGCCGCCAAACCCGCCGGCTGGCTCATCGAGGTCTCCGGTGCCAACCCCGACGAACTCCCCTACGTCGATATGACCCGTCGCATGGTCCTCGACTTCCCATGGCACGGCGGCACCTATCAAATCGAACCCGACGCCTCCAGCGCCAGCTACTTCTGGGGCGCTCAATCCCTCCTCGCCCCCTCCGGAGCCGACATCTCCATCGCCTCACCCCCACGCTCCGGCATGCAGGCCGACGCCGCCTTCGAGTCCCTCTGGCTCAACTCCCCACTCCGCCCCGAATACTCACGCTCCACGGACCTCGCCGACAGCATCATGACCGCTATCGCGCTCGCTCCGTTCGCCCCCCACCCGCTCCGCTTCACCGACCTCGGCCGTCTCCGCGTCCAGGAATGCGAACGCGTCCTCGCCCTCCGCACCGAACTCTCCAAATGCGGCGCCCTCGTCTCCGAATCCGGCGACTCCCTCTCCATCACCCCTGGCCCGCTCCATGGCGCAACCCTCGACACATGGAACGATCACCGCATCGCCATGTGCTTCGCCATGCTCGGCCTCCGCGTCCCCGGCATCCGCCTCCAAAACCCGGCCTGCGTCCGCAAAACCTTTCCTAACTTCTTCGCCAAACTCGCCTCCCTCGGCGCTTCTATCCTCGACGCCTCCGGCCAACCCCTCTCCGGCCCAGACCTTCTCGCCGACTGAACGTCCCTCAGCCCGCCACCGGCACACTCACCCAGAAGGTCGTCGCACCACCGCCGCTCTTCACCCCGATCGTCGCCCCCATCTTCGCAAGGGCCATCGCCGCCGTCGTCAGGCCCAGCCCGAAATGCGCGCTGTCCTTCGTCCCCTTGAACGGCGTAAACACCTCGCCAAGCCGCTCCGCCGCAATCACCGGCCCCGTATTCCTAACGAGAATATCCACCGCACCCGCCCGACTCTCCGGCAACACCCCCGGTGCCACCACATCCACCGCCACCATCCCCGGAACCCGACTCTCCGCAATCGCATCCACCCCGTTCCGCACCAACTCCCCGATCACCTCCCGTAATTGCACCGGATCCGCCGACACCGCCGGCACCCCCGCCGCCACCGTCACCCGCAAGGTCGCTCCCCCAGCCTGCGCCTGCGCCGCCCACCCGCCTTCCTGCGCCGGCAGCAATTCCCCCAGATTCACCCGCTGCACCACCACCCGCCCGCACCCGCCCGCCGGCAATAGCACCTCCGCCAGCACCTTCGCCCGTCGCGCCGCCACCAGTATCTCCCCCAGATTCCGCTTCGCCGTCGCATCCAACCCGTCCGTCATCCGCACCAGATCCGCAAACCCCACCACCACTCCAGTCAGGTTGTTCTGCTTGTGCACCAATCCCCTCAGCAACTCCCACACAAACTCTCCCTCAGCCGTCCCCTCAAACCGCGGCGGCTCCGCTACCAGATAGCCATGCACTTCAGAAACTCGCATTTTCCGTAATAGTTGTAATTAGCAGGGAATCTAAAGCTTCCCCGCCCCCCCCGCGCAACCATAGATTCACTCCCCCCCAATCGCCCCCGCCCGCCGCCGCCTCCAGTGCCGCCGCAATCCCACCAGCGGCAACACCGCCAGCGCCGCCTGCACCGGCAACCACGTCCGCAACGACGCCCCCGCCGCCTCATGCAATCGCTGCGCCCGCACCGGCCCCGCCTCCGCCGACACATGCTCCACCGCCAGCGCCGCCAGCGCCACCGGCGACGCCCCCGCCACCCACACCGCCTTCACCGGCGTCTCCCGCCGCGCCGCCGCCGCCACCACCAAGGCCGCCAAAACCGGCACCACCCCGCCAAACACCGTCACCAGAAACGGCCACCGCGCTCCCCTCGTCTCCAGCAACGCATGAAACGGCAGCGCCGCCACCCCTAACACCACCCCGAACCACACCACCGCCGTCCACCCTGGATCACTCTGGAACCACGGCGACCCCATCAATGCCCGCGTGAACCACGCCCACGCCACCGCCCCAGTCACCACCATGAACATTACCCACAGAAACGCACTGCTCTCATCCGCCAGCACCGGCGCTCCCCGCCGACCAGCCTTCACCGCCCTCCGATACCCTCGCTCCTGCGTGTCCTGCGTCGGCGTGATCATGATCGCAATCAGCACCACCATCAGCATCGTCAGCACACCGTAAAAACCGCACATCACCACCGCCTCATCCATCCGCGGCCGCCACATCTGCCGCACAATGTACCGCTTGAACCCCGACGACGGAAACAGGTTGTCCGTCGCCACCAGCGGCAGCGCATTCCCAATCACCAGCGTGTGCAGCCACAAAAACAACCCCGCCGCCCACGGCTTGCTCAGCAAATGCGCCTCCGCACGCCGCCACTTCCGCCACACCATCACAAACAAGGTCACAATCAATGACCCCTGCACCACCAGCGTGAACACCAGCGGCGAAAAACTCAGCCCGAAAAACGGCACCCCCGCCCCAGGCGTATGCCCCGACGCCAGCCGCCAAGCCTCCACCTGATCACGCGGAAACATCCCCGCATGCTCCATCGCCACCGGCCACAACGTCACATACCTCAAAAATGGCAGCCCGAACCTCGCCCCCTGCGGCACCAGGCTGTACAGCAGGAAAACCAGGCCCATCGCCAGCAGAAACGACCACCGCCGGTTCTTCAGCACGGTCCCCGCCACTAACCCCGTCAGGTGATACAACAGCACCGACGTCGCAAACACCAGCGCCACCGGCCCCCAATCCGCAAACGCCACCCCTCCACGCCAGATCGCCATCCCGCTGAACGGCAGCGTCACCGCAAACATCACATACTCCCTCACAGGCAACCCGAACAAATACCCCGCCGCCTTCGCCACCGGCCGCATCGGCGTCAATCTCTGGTAATCCACCATCCCCTCGTCCGCCTCCGCCGTCATCCCCCCAGCCACCTGACCAGTCCCTAGCACAAACAAAATCACCCCCTGAATCACCAGCAGCGGCAGCAACGCCATCCGCTGATACATCTCCGGGGTCTGCACCCGCGGCGGATTCTGCAGCACCGCCTGAATCACCGGCTCCGTCAGCTGCCGCGGATTCCTCGCCACATACTGCTGCAACTCCCGGAAACTCCGGATCTTCCCCTCCTCCACACGCTCGAACACCAGCGGCATGAACAGAAAACTGAACGCCGACACAATCACCGTGATCAGCACCGACACCCCTAACGCCGACGCCCGCAACCGCGCCCTCACATACCTCAGAAACACAGGATTCGCCCACAGCATGCACCACGCCGGCGGACGCAATCCCTCCGGCACGTCCCGCAATTCCCCTCGCTCATTCATGCCCGTGTCGCGTTGCGCCGGCAATCCGCACCAGCAGTTCCTCAAAACTCGACGTCTCTTCCCTCAGGCTCCTCACCCTCACACCCCCAGCCACCAGCTCCCTCAGCAACCCCACCTGCTCCTCCTCCCCGCCACTGAACCCAGCCACCACTTCCCCCTCCACCCAACGCACCTCTTCCACCCCTCCCATTCCCTCCAATATCCCCACAGCCTTCCGCTCATCCCCTCCACTCACCCCTACCACCAAGGTCCGCTTCGTGTCCCCTAACGCCACCCGCACCGTCTCCACCGGCCCGCTCGCCAGCACCCGCCCGCCCTGCATCACACACAAACTCGTGCACATGTCCGCCAGCTCCCCCAGAATGTGCGAACTCACTATCACCGCCACCCCCCGCGCCGCCAACCGCTGCACCGTCAGCCGCAAATCCCGTCGCGACAACGGATCCATCCCGCTCGCCGGTTCATCCAGAATCATCACCCGCGGCCCGTGCAGCAAGGTCTTCGCTAGGCACAACCGCTGCATCTGCCCACGCGACAACGACCGGCACCACGCCTCACGCTTCTCCGTCAGCTGCACTTCCTCCAGACAATCCGCCACCCGCTCCCGCCTCGCCCGCCCGCGCCGCCACCCATACGCATGCGCAAACATATCCAGAAATTCCCACGCCTTCAAATCCGACGGCACCGGCGCAAAATCAGGCATGTACCCCAACTCCCGCCTCGCCGCCTCCGGATCCTCAAACAAATCATGCCCGCTCAACCGCACCTCACCATACGTCGGATGCAGCAGGGTCGCCAGCACCTTGAACGTACTCGTCTTCCCCGCCCCATTCGGCCCCACCAACCCGCACACCTCACCCGCCTCCACCCGCAGACTCACATCATTCACCGCCACAAAACTCCCGTAGTCCACGCGCAAATCGCAGATCTCCACAGCAGCAGGGGCACAACTCATCACGAAAAAGCCCCGTCGCACACGCTCCTCCTCCTGCAACGCAGAAGCCTCACCCTACGCCATTTTCCCCTCGCCACGAACTTGCGTTTCCCCCCCGCCCGAC
>CANHUG010000268.1 GCA_947462995.1 Verrucomicrobiales bacterium
AGTTCAACGAGAAGTCCTGCATGCGCAGAAACCGCCAGACATGGCAGCGTCAGCAGCAGGCTCCTGAGATGGGAGCGTTTGTTTGTGTGGTTCATAAGTGAGGATTGGTAGTTCAGTTGACGGAAATTTCGCAGGCCGGTGACAGAAGAAGACAAATTTGATGAACATTCGACGCCCATCTCTCGCACCCTCTGCTCTCCCGACGCTTTCGCGACAGCACAGCTCGGACTCCATCTCTCCAGACGGCATCGCCACGCGCGTCTTTCGGATGTTCGCCTGCCGTTCGACAGTGAGCCTTTAGGGGTTCGGTCATATCTGCACGCAGTCTCCAGAGACTCCGCTCACCTCCTCGTACTCAACATCCCTTCATCTACTCAAGATTATTCCCCTTGCGGACTGCGACAGAAAACAGACCAGATTAGAAGATGATTACGCCTCTGCACCGCATGACCGCCAGCGATCAGGTCGCCTCCCACCTCAGGGACCGCATCCTCCGCGGCAATCTCGCAGGCCCCATCCCCGGCGTCATGGCCCTCTCCCGCGATTGCGACGCCTCCCCAGTCACCGTCCGCGCCGCCCTCCGCCAACTCGAAGCAGAAGGCTGGATCAGATCCGCAGGCCCCGGAAAACCCAGAACCACTGCCGCTCCCTCCTCCGACGCCTCCAGACCAAACTCCCGCTCGCTCCGCATCATGGTCCTCCCAGGCGAACGCGTCGAAGACGAAGACGGGGTCTTCCAGCAAACCCTCATCCAGCTCCGTAACCGCATCGAAGCCGACGGCCACACGCTCTCCTTCGCTCCCAAATCCCAAAGCCGTCTCCACTACGACCTCGATCGCGTCCGCCGCCTCGTCTCCTCATGCGAAGCCGATGCATGGATCGTCATCGGCGGCAGCCGCGATGTCCTCTCATGGTTCGCAGAACACGGCACCCCAGCCCTCGCCCTCGGCGGTCTCTCCTCTGGCCTCCCACTCGCCGCCACCGGCATGGAAACCGTCGATCCCTTCCGCAACGCCGTCCAGCGCCTCACCTCCCTCGGCCACCGCCGCATCATCTTCATCGCCCCAGCCGTCCTCCGCGACGCCGCCACCAGCCCCTACACAGCCGTCCTCCACCGCGAACTCGCCGCCTGCGGCGTCACCGCCGGCGAATACCACACCCCCGCCTTCGACGAAACCCCAGCAGGCCTCCACGCCCTCCTCGCCGCCAACTTCCGCCTCACTCCCCCCACCGCCATCATCGTCACCTACACGACGTGGCTCGTCTCCCTCCTCTCCTTCATGGCCGTCCGCAATCTCCAGGTCGCTCACGACGTCTCCGTCCTCTGCCTCGGCCGCGACTTCTGGCTCCCATGGCACCAGCCCACCATCGCACACTTCGCAGGCGACGACTCCCGCATGATCCAGCACATCCTTCGCTGGGCCAATCACATCGCCCGCGGCCAGGAAGACACCAGACAGGTCCGCTTCCCACTCGAATTCATCGAAGGCGAATCCTTCGGCCCCCCACGCACAAGGTAACCCCGGGCACACCAGACATGCGGTCCCCCTTTCCGCATGACAACCCGCACGCCCCGCGCCGTATCCGCTCGATGCGCTTTCCGTCCCTGCTGACCGCCCTGACATTTCCAGCTCTCTCGCTCCCATCCATCGCCCTCGCCGCCGACCCGCCCCCGGACTCGCGCTGGAAGGTCGAGGTCCTCGCCCAGGGCATGCCCCAACCCATGGAGCTCGAACGCGCACCCGACGGCCGCATCTTCTTCATCGAAATCGCCGGCAAACTCCGCATCTGGAAACCAGACTCCCGCACCATCATCGAAGCCGGCTCCGTCGACACCACCACCGCTCAGGAAAATGGCCTCCTCGGCTTCGCCCTCGATCCCAAATTCCCCTCCAACCACTGGATCTACCTCTACTACTCACCAAAAGACATCGACGGCCAACGCCTCAGCCGCTTCACCATGGACGGCGATTCCCTCGACCCCAAAAGCGAGAAAATCCTCCTCTCCTTCGGCGAACAACGCCGCGAATGCTGCCACCACGCCGGTTCCGTCGAGTTCGGCCCCGACGGCTGTCTCTTCATCTCCACCGGCGACAATACCCACCCGCACGGCGACTCCGAGGGCTTCGCACCCCTCGACGAACGCCCTAAAATGGAACCGTGGGACGCCCAGAAATCCGCCGCCAATCCCAATGACCTCCGCGGCAAAATCCTCCGCGTCCGCCCTCAGGACAACGGCACCATCACCATCCCCGACGGCAATCTCTTCCCACCAGGGACCCCCGGCACCCGCCCCGAAATCTTCTGCATGGGCTGCCGCAACCCATGGCGCATGAGCGTCGATCAGGCCACGGGCGTCGTCTACTGGGGCGAGGTCGGCCCGGACGCCGGCGGCGACGGACCACGCGGCCCCCGCGGCTACGACGAAATCAACCAAGCCAAAAAAGCCGGCAACCACGGCTGGCCCTACTTCATCGGCAACAACTTCGCCTACTCCCACTACGACTACGCCTCGAAAAAAATCGGCACTCCCTTCGACCCCGCTCACCCGCGCAACGACGGCGTCAACAACTCCGGAGCCAAAGACCTCCCGCCCGCCGTCCCCGCCTTCATCTACTACCCCTACGGCGCTTCCAAAGAATTCCCCGAAGTCGGCCAGGGCGGCCGCACCGCCTGCGCAGGCCCAGTCTTCCACTTCAAACCGGAATTCGAACAATCCGGCGGCTTCCCCGCCCACTTCGACAACTGTCTCCTCTGGTGGGACTGGGAACGCCGCATCATCCGCTGGGCCCGTCTCGACAAGGACTCTAACCTCGTCTCCATCGAACCCTTCACCTCCGCCATTCCCTTCAAACGTCTCCTCGACGCCCAGTTCGGCCCGGACGGCAATCTCTACTGCCTCGACTACGGCGAAACATGGGGCGCCAATCCCGACTCCAGACTCCTCCGCATCTCCTTCACCCACGGCAATATCCCTCCGCTCGCCGCCGCCTCCGCCACCCCTCCCAGCGGCCCCGTCCCCCTCAAGGTCGCCCTCTCTAGCAAAGGTTCCTCCGACCCCGACGGCGACACCGCAGCCCTCCGCTTCGACTGGAAACTCAACGGCAAATCCCTCTCCTCGGATCCTAACCCCCAGATCACTCTCCCCGACGCCGGCAACCACATCCTCGAACTCACCGTCACCGACGCCGCCGGCGCTTCCTCCTCAGCCGCCGTCCCCGTCGTCGCAGGCAATTCCCCTCCCGTCGTCTCCCTAGCCTCCCCAGCCGACGGCGACTTCTTCACTCCAGGCCAGCCCGTCAAATGGCGCGCCGCCGTCTCCGACACCGAAGAAGGTAACTCTTCCTCCGAACCAGGCGGCTTCGGCCCTCGTCTCCTCGTCTCCACTTCCCTCGACCGCGGCGGCATCGAACCCAAGGGGCTCTCGCTCATGAAAAGCGCCGACTGCTTCAACTGCCACGCCCCCGAACACCGCATCGTCGGCCCCGCCTTCCTCGAAATCGCCGACAAATACCGCGGCCAGGATGGTGCCCTCAACGCCAGCGTCGACCGCGTCCAGCGCGGCTCCACCGGTGTCTGGGGCCCCGTCCCCATGCTCCCCCACGGCCACCACACCCGCGATCAAATCACCGAAATGGTCCAATGGGTCTACTCCCTCAAACAAGGCACCGATAAACCCATCCTCCAGCGCGGTCTCGAAGGCGAGGTCGTCATCCCGCCAGACGCCGCCTCCGCACGCGCCGTCCGCATCGAAGCCACCTTCACCGACGCCGGCAACGCCCCCGCCGGCCCGCTCAGCAGCCGCGCCGTCATCACGCTCCGCAACCGCCGTCTCGAAGCCGAACTCTGCGACGCCCGCAACGGCACCCAGTCCCTCGCCGGAAACTCCGCCAGCGGCAAATCCTTCATCGGCGACACCGCCCACGGTCAGTGGATCCAGTTCAAATCCGTCAACCCCTCCAAAGCCGCACGCCTCACCGCACGCTTCGCCAGCGGCGGCGTCGGCGGCACCATCGAATGCCGTCTCGGCGCCCCCGACGGCACGCTCCTCGGTTCCTTCACCGTCCCCAACACCGGCGACTGGGAATCATGGCAGGAAGCCTCCATCCCCCTCCCTCCATCCTCCACCACCGCCGACCTCTTCCTCGTCTTCTCCAACCAAGGCAAAAGCGGTCTCCTCAATCTCGACTGGATCCAGTTCGATCCCTGATCCTTCCATCCCGTCTTCACCCACCTCCCAAGCTTGTGAAAACTTTCACAATCTCCCTTGCGGCAATCCCGCCACGACGGACGTTCCTCCGCAACTTCCCGCATCCCCAACACCATGGCTGAGACGATCCTGACAAGCGCCGCCTACGATTCCAAAATCGAGGGGAACATCATCTTCACAAGGCTCGACTCCGCCATCAACTGGATGCGGAAAAACTCCCTCTGGCCCATGCCCATGGGCCTCGCCTGCTGCGCCATCGAACTCATGGCCACTGCCTCCAGCCGCTACGACATCGCCCGCTTCGGCGCAGAAGTCATGCGCTTCTCCCCGCGCCAAGCCGACGTCATGATCGTCGCTGGCACCGTCACCTACAAAATGGCCCTCGCCGTCAAACGCATCTGGGACCAGATGCCGGAACCAAAATGGTGCATCGCCATGGGAGCCTGCGCCTCCTCCGGCGGCATGTACCGCTCCTACGCCGTCCTCCAGGGCATCGACCGCATCATCCCCGTCGACGTCTACATCTCCGGCTGCCCCCCGCGCCCCGAAGCCCTCCTCGAAGGCCTCATGCGCCTCCAACGCAAAATCGACGGCGAAAAATCCTTCGTCGATCAGAAGAAAGAACTCCTCGCCTCCCTCCGGGCCTGACCCGCAGCAGGAAAGTGTCACAGGCATCCTGCCTGTGACCCAATCCCAAAGTGGCACGGGCGTCCCGCCTGTGACCTCAACGCCAAGGCCGCTATCCCGCCCCGTCCTCGTCTCCGCCCCAATCCCAACGGGATTGCGTCCCAAAGCCCAGGGTTGGACTGCGGCACGCAGGCCTACCCTGGGACTAACCATAACAATTCCCCAACCCCAACGGGGTTGCGTCCGCATCACCCCGGCTTTACTAGCACAAACTCCGGAAGCCACCCTTCCTCGCCCGCCGCATTCCGGCACCACAACCACCCGCGCACTTCCCGCAGCGCCTCCACGCTCTCCCCGCGCTTCACCGACAAATCCCGCGCACTGAACGGCTGACGCACCACCGCCGTCCCCTCTCCTCTCGCCTCGACCACCTCCGCAGGCACATAACTCCCGCGCCGGTCCGCCGACGTCACCCAAACCCATCCCGGCCACGACTGATCCTCAGGCCCGAGCGTCACCACATCCCCGGGCACCAACTGTAACGGCGAACGGTCCACCACGGTGTAATCGCTGTTGGCTGTATATCGGCGGTTGCTCATCCCCCAACCCTGTCGGCCCACAACCCTCCGCACAACGGAAAATCACTTCACCCTCCGCACCGGCCCGGACACCAGCACAAACTGAA
>CANHUG010000269.1 GCA_947462995.1 Verrucomicrobiales bacterium
CAGTTCAGCGCCTGCTGCAGGCAAGCGGCATCGAAACCAGATCGGATCGGATCCGTTCCGATCACGGTGATGGGCTTGCCCGAAGAATCACGCAGGGGGATAAATCCTTCGGCAGGACCAGTGGAATGAATGATGGGTTGGTTCATGAAGATCAGATCGGATAAAGATCGGTGACAAAAATGATGAAACGGAACACGCGAATCGTAACCCGCGTTTTGCTCTACCTCTGAGCTACGGCAACCCCGGGGTTTCCGGCAGGACTTGAACCTGCGACCGATGTAGTTTCATCTGCATTCACCGAAAAGGGGCTGGTTGCGGGAAAAAGAGCGGTGACGAGTGGACGGAGAAACATTTTGCTCTACCAGCTGAGCTACGGAGTCCGGGGACTCAGGCAGGGCTCGAACCTGCGACACAAATGGAGTATCTCCTGCATTCACCGCAAATACTTGAAAAAAACAGAACATCAAAAAGAGTGACGACAAGGAATTGGCCGAACATTGCGCTCTAACCGCTGAGCTACAGTGCCTCAAGGGCGCTGGAGGGAATCGAACCCCCGTCCGCAACTTTATCAAAGTGTAGTTCCGCCGGGCATTCGCCACGGGCTTTTTGATGGTGCTTCCGATTGGTTTGAGTTGAAGGGTGGGCCGACGAGTTGGTTGGAGTGACAATGATGATGTAGTCACGCCTGGCATTCGGCCCGCAGAGAAAGGGCTCACGGGGCTCCGGCCCGTGATGTTAACGTTGACTGGTTGGACATGGCAGATGCTTTGAAATGGATTGCTGGAAAGTATCACACGGGCCGGAGCCCCGTGATTTCTTCTCATTCAAAGCACCGTCTCTTCAATGACGCCGACCCAGTGGTCGGCCCGCAGGGTGCCGTCGGCGAACGAGGCGATGATCTCAAAAACCGAGTCCGAGAACCCGCCGATGTTCATCACGTCCGCCCGTTCCGGGGCTTGGGTGCTGGCGTTCGGCTGGATGTCGAGACAAACCAGCCTTGCCCCCGGATTCCGCTTTCTGAAGGCGGCCCACTCGATCATCAGCGCCGTGGCCGGACCAGTCTGGCGGCCTGCCCAGGATTCGTTATCCGAGACAATCACCACCAGATCCCCATGGGCCTTGCGCCGGTTCATCTCCGCCAGCGGGACCGAACAATCGGTCGCGCCGGGAGGCAAAGCCGCCAGCTTGGCCGCGTTGGTCATCACGCTGTCGCGGGGATTCAGCTCCACCGGAACCAGCCGGTCCGTGAAGGGCAGGACTTCCGCCCCGCGGTTGTTCCGCAGGAAGCAGGCCGTCACCAACGATGCCACATCGAGACACCGTACCGCCGTGGTGGATCCGGTGCGGTGACCGGTGACCGGCGACTGCATGGAACCCGAAACGTCAGGGAGAATCCAGACTTTGCCCGCGATGGACGGCACGTTCTGCGTGGCCGTCTCCATGGCGTCCTGAAGCGCCTCCTTCACCTCCCCCGGAACTTCCGCCGAGACGTTGACGAACGCCGCCAGCAGTTGATAGGGAAACACCCGGGCCTTGCGCACCTTCTCAGGATCGCGCAGCCGCTCCGCGATCAGGCGCGTTAGATCGGGATCAGCGAAGACGCCGTGACGGGCAAAGGTGTTCAGGTTCATCCGCGTGGTTTGCCAAGAGGCCGTGCGGGCGATCTGCGCCCAGTGAGCGGAACCGAGGTCCAGCGCAGTCAGCATCTGGAACGGCACGTCCGGCAATGCCGCGGCATCGCGGGATTCCTTGAATGCCTCGAACGCCTGCACCAGCGGCGGGAGCAGTTGCGCTTCCACCTTGCGGCTGCAGAGCCATCCATAGAGAGCCTGACGCTGGGGCGATCCGGGCTTCGGGTGGACCATCTTGACCACGTCCGCGAGCGAAGGCTTCTGGCCGATGCTGGCGCGGAGCAGTTGATCGTCGGTCCGGGCCGTCAGCCAGCGCTGGACCAACCGCTTCGGCGCAGTGCCGAGGGACTTCCGGCCCGTGACTCCGCTGCGGACGATCTGCACGAAGTTGCGCAGCATTTTGCCATCGTCGATCACGCGGTCGAAAACAAGGCGGAGCAGCCCCGGGTCGCGCTGGGCAAGGTGGGCCGCCAGCAGCGCTGGAACGTCCTTCATGAACCCACGCTGCCGGGCAAACACCGCCGTCTTCGCCACAAACTCAGCGTCGCAGGCCGATGCCATCTTCAGGACCATGTCCAACTGCGTCTCCGCACTGGCATAGAAGGTCCCGTTCAGGCAGCCGGTCGCGGCGTATTGGGCAAGCGCCAGTCGCGGCCCGAGCGCGTATGCCTTGCCACCGGCCTCATTGAGGGCATCAGCCGCAGGAAGGCTGCCGGAGCGGGTCTTGAAGAGCGTTGGGTTCATCGTGGTTTTCCTTTCGTTGGATGCTGCACCAAAGAATGCTCGACCCGTGCCAAGTGGTTTCCGGAAATTTCTCGTCTTCTGCAACCCGTTCATCATCAATGTAATAAAGATCATAAAAAGATTCCGTCGATTTTTCAGCACCCTGCCGAATGCGCGGTATTCTATCTCCATGGATAGTACTTTATCTAAAACCACACCCCCGCAGAAACCCCGGGTCGTGCTCGGCCTGCTCGGGACCAAACTCGACGGGATCAAGCACGACGAGCGGTGGACCATGTGGCGGCCTTCCCTCGGGGCGGTGCTGCAGAAAACATGGCCAGTGGACCGGTTTGAATTGCTGTACGAGCACCGGTTCACACCGCTGGCCGATTTTGTGGTCAACGACATGCGGACCTGCTCGCCGCATACCGAGGTCCGCCCGCACGTGATCTCGCTGGGGGCGAATCCATGGGACTTCGAAAGCGTTTACGACGGGCTCCTGACCTTTGCCGAGTCCTATCCATTCGATCCTGACAAGGAGGACTACTTCATCCACATCACTACCGGCACTCACGTCGCTCAGATCTGCCTCTTCCTCCTGACTGAAACCGGCCGTCTGCCCGCCCGACTGCTCCAGACCGGACCAAACCATCGCGCGCCAAAGGACAACAAGGCCCTCGGCAAGTTCGATATCATCGATCTCGACCTCTCCCGCTACGACCGGCTCGCCACGCGCTTCGCCCGGGAACAGACGGAAGCCCGGGATCTGCTGAAAAGCGGCATCGCCACGAAGAATGCCCAGTTCAATGCGCTCATCGGCATGATCGAGCAGGTAGCCCTGCGGTCTAAGGAACCCATGCTGCTGACAGGCCCCACCGGAGCCGGCAAAAGCCAACTCGCCCGCCGTATCTGCGAACTGCGGCGGCAGCGCTGCGGCCTGAAGGGAAAGTTCGTGGAAATCAACTGCGCCACCCTCCGCGGCGATTCGGCCATGAGCACTCTTTTCGGCCACGTGAAGGGGGCCTTCACCGGGGCCATGACCGACCGCACCGGGGTGCTGCGCGAAGCCGATGGCGGTTTGCTGTTCCTCGATGAAATCGGGGAACTTGGCCCGGACGAACAAGCCATGCTGCTGCGTGCCGTTGAAGACAAAGCATTCTCTCCGTTCGGTTCCGACAAAACCGTGCAGAGCGATTTCCAACTCATCGCCGGCACCAACCGGGACCTTCATGAACTGGTAAAGCAGCAGAAATTCCGCGAGGACCTCCAGGCCCGCATCAATCTCTGGACCTTCGCCCTCCCGGGCCTCGCAGAACGCCGCGAGGACATCGGGCCCAATCTCGATTACGAACTCGACCGGGCTTCCCAGAAACTCGGCCGCAAAATCAGCCTGAACCGCGAAGCAAGGCAGGCTTTCCTAACATTCGCACAAAGCCCGGAAGCCACATGGCAGGGCAACTTCCGCGACCTCAATGCCGTCATGATCCGCATGGCCACCCTCGCGGAAAAAGGACGCATCACCGAAGCACTGGTGAAATCCGAAACCGCCCTGCTCCAGTCCCATTGGAACAAGCTCTCCCGGCCCGCCAGCACCAGCACCGACGATGATGCAGCCCTGCTCTCAAACCTCCTCGGCACAGACTACACCAACAAGTTCGATTCCTTCGACCTCGTCCAACTGGCCCACGTCATCCGCACCTGCCGCCAGTCCCGCACCATGGCCGAAGCCGGCCGCCGCCTCTTCTCCGTCACCCGCGCCGCCAAGGAAAAACCCAACGACACCGACCGCGTGAAGAAGTACCTGACACGATTCGGGTTGTCATGGGAGTCGGTAACCACCTGACCCTCCCGGCGTCGGTGGCCGCCATGATGCCACCGATGGTGCCCAGACCGCCCTCGTGCAGGGCAAGTGATTGCCCCTGCCCCGCCAATGGTCCCGGGGGCCATCTTTCCGCCCGCCCGGAACCTGGCCGTTGGAATCGTTGCCCAGTCGGACCACTTTCCACTTCCTTCACTACCCCGCCCAGCCAGAAACCCGGAAAAAGACGGTGCCTTTCAGACGAATCATATCCATTAGCACCCCTTATAACTGACAGGATCTGATCATGCGCCCGATGGGCTCGCCCTCAGCCCGCCTCAAATAATCAAACTAGGATCACCCGTACCCCCACTCATCCGCTTGGCCCAAAGGGACAACCTATACCAGTCTGGGTCATCGCCCCAAGTTCATCCAGATAAAATTCCCCAAGCCCTGAAAGGGCGTCCTAACTCCAATCCCGAACGCCCCTTCGCCTGCGCCCATCCCTCACCCGCCGCCCATTGGTCCCATCAGCCCCATAAGACCTATTCTCTCCTCCCGCCGCCCCCAAACCGCCCCCAAACCACCCCCTGCCCCCCCGACCCCCAATTCACGCACAGGCACGGAGCATCCGCGTGCCCCCCGTGTTTTCGCAGGCAGCCGCACGCTAAGGAAGGCGGCTCCATGACGTATTGCTTTGACCCGATCATGACTTCCCGCGTTCCCTTTTACTCGTCCATCGCCGCCGCGTTCATCTTCGCGACGGCTGGCGGCACCGCGGCTGACGCGCCAGTCCCTTCGTTTCGACAGGACGTGCTCCCGCTGCTGACCAAGGCGGGCTGTAACTCGGGCAGCTGCCACGGAAAGCTCTCGGGGCAGAACGGATTCAAGCTGTCGCTGCGCGGGTTCGCGGCGGAGTGGGACTACGACTGGATCACAAAAGACGTGAACGGGCGTCGCGTGAACTACGCATTTCCCGAGCAGAGTCTCCTCATCGAAAAGGCCTGCGGCGGTGTCGTCCATGAAGGCGGCACTCGATTCCGCAAAGGCTCGCGTGAGTGGCAGACGCTCGTGGACTGGGTCGCCGGTCGTGCCATCGGTCCGCAGGCGGAAGAACCAGACGCGACGAAGCTGGAGATTTCCGGCGGGACGCAAACGCTGAAGCCGGGTGAAACACAGCAACTCGTCGTGAAAGCCATTTTCTCCGATGGCCGCGAGCGCGACGTGACATGGCTCTCGCAGTTCTTTTCCAATGACGAGGGCGTGATAAAAGTGAAGCCGACCGGATTGGTCAAAGCGCTGCGCCACGGCGAAGGCGTGGTGCGTGTTCATTTCCAG
>CANHUG010000270.1 GCA_947462995.1 Verrucomicrobiales bacterium
GTCCTGAGCGGCGAGAGTGGCGGCGCTGAGGCAGGAGACGGCGAGGAGACGGAGGAGAGCGGTCATGGATTTTCCGGGGGAGGAGGTGATGGGGTGGAGGGAGCAGGGGAGGCGTCCGGGGAGGGAGCGGGGGCGGCATCTTCGAGGGCGCGCTGGACGAATGAGAGACGGCGGGAGTCGCTGGCGGTGGGGTAGGCGGAGAGGTATTCGGAGAAGGATTTGCGGAAGGATTCCTGGCTGGGGGCTGGGAGGGATTCGAAGGAGCGGGCGGCGGCGGCGTCGAGCGAGCGGAGGAGGGCTTCGACGACGACGGCGTTTTCGCTGCGTGGGGCGGGTTTGGAAGTGTTATCCAGTTTAGGAGGGGTGAGGCGATCGGGATCGAAGCGGACGGTGAGGCGTTCCGAGCCGGCGCTGATGGTGGCGGAGACGCTGCGGAGGTCCGGGTTTGAGGTCAGGGATTCGAGTTTCCAGCCTTGGGCGTTAGGGGAGGAAGTGACCATGAAGGAGCGGCTGGAGGCGCGGTCCCAGATGGTGATCATGGGACCTGAGGGGAGAGTGGCGACGCCGGAGAGGACGAGGGATTGGGAGAGACTGAGGATCTGGCGGAACGGTTGGCGTTCGAGGAGGGAAGGGAAGTCGGCGGAGGTGACGGGGCGGGGGATGGCTGGTTCCTGGGCGGTTAGGGTGGCGAGCGCGAGGGGTGCGGCGGTGATGGCTCTGATGGTGGTGCGCTTCATGGTTTGAAGAGACGAGCGACTGTGATGGTGGCGTTCATGCGGGGGGGAGCGGCGGCCGTGGCGGGGGCGAGGAGGAGGTATTTGACGAGCTGGAATTTTTCCGGGGACTGGAGTTCGGTGAGCCATCGGAAGACGGCGTGGTCCGGGCCGGAGATCTGGAGATTGACGGAGAGGTCGATGTGGTGAGGGCTGGATTCCGGTTTGAGGAGGACAGGGGAGGAGAGGGAGAGCCCGCGGTCGCGGGCGGAGGACTGGAGGTGTTCGAGGAGACGGCTGTGGGCGGCTCCCTGATTGTCGATGACGGGCATGGAGGCATCGAGCCATGCGTTGCGTTCGGCCCAGAACGGTGCGTCGGATGCGGCGGCGACGGCGGCGGCGGAGCGTGGTCCGAGGTTGTCGATGGTGTTGCGGGCGGTGGAGCGGCGGCGTGCGAAGTGGTCGTCGGCGAGCCAGAGTGCGGTGAGGGCGACGACGGAGGCGCAGATGGCCATGAGGCGTTTTTCGGAAGGCGAGAGCGGGCGCATCACTTTAGTTTTCCTTTGATTTCGAAGGCGGCGGAGCCGTCGTCGCGGAGGGCGGGCTGGGCCATGCTCCATGAGAAGACGGCTAGCGGTTTGTCGGAGGAGATGGAGTTGTAGTAGGCGTAGGCGTCGCGTGCGGTGCGTGCGGTGCCGCTGACGGAGACGTCGGCGGGTTTGGATTCGAATTTTGTGAGGACGACGTCAGCGGAGGAGAGACAGCGGGTGAGGGCGTCGAGGTGAGTGGCTGGGTAGCGGCGAGCGTCGAGGGCTCCGCGGAGTGCGGCCCAGCGGGCCTGGGTTCTGGTGACGAGGTCGTGGGAGGCGCGGACACTGTCGGAGGACCCTTTGCTGGCGCTGACATGATTTTCCATGCTGGCGGCGGTGGCTTCGAGGGATTTGAGTTCGGAGAAGCTGCGGTAGAGCCAGATGGCGGGGAGTGAGACGACGAGTGCGGCGGCGGCGAGTTTGAGGAACTTCTGCCGGGAGCGACGGAGATCGAGACGCGTGGCGGCGGGGAGGAGCTGGGGATTGGATTCGCGGCGGATGAGTTTCGGGTCCGGGGCTGGGCGGGGGAGGGTGGAGACGGGGAGGGAGAGGAGCCGGGAGAAGGCGGTGGTTTCGTCGGTGGAGAAGTCTCCCCAGATTGTGAGGGCGGCGGGAGGGGAGATGAGGTGCTGCTGCTGGAGGGCTAGGGAGGTGATGGTGATGGCGGAGGCGGCGTCGGCGTCGAGGGAGGAGGTTGGGGAGATGATCTGGGAGTGGACGAGCTGGGAGGAGGAGGAGGCGAAGAGGACGAGACGGCCGTGTTCTGTCGTTAGGACGAGGTGGTCTGGCGGGAGGGGGAAGAGCCGGGCGGCGGGTGAGGCTGCGCGGGCGTTGGAGGTGGCGAGGATGGGGAAGGCGGCTGGGAGGAGGACATCGACGGCGACGAGGGCCGAGGAGGCGTTGTGGTGGACGATGCGGGCGTTGAAGGTGGTGGCGTCGGAGCCGCCGGGGGAGGCGAGGCCGCGTTTTTCGAGTTGGGCGAAGGCGAGACGCCGGATGAGATTGCGGTCGGTGGTGGGGGCGGAGAAGGCGAAGGTGCGGCAGGCGCGGGCGGGGAGACCGACGATTGGGGGAGGACCGTCGGAGGACGGGTCGTCGGATTCGCGGCTCCATGAGGGCGAGCTGGAGACGCGCCATAATTCCCAGCGCGGTGAAGCGGCGGGGAGGAGGACGGAGATGGGGGAGAGTGGTTTCATTCTTCCCTGACGAGGTAGATGCCGGGGCCCTGAAGGACGGTGAGGCGGCGTTCGAGATTGCCGACGGTGGCGAGGCATTCGGTGCGGCGGACCGGGTGGTGGAGCGTGAGGATGGGAGCGACTTCCTTGAAGTTAGGTTCCGGGACATCGAGGAGAGCGCGGACCTCTTTGATGGAAGAGAAGGCTGGGTCGTCGATGGAGACGTCGATGCCGTCGGGGCCGAGGCGTGCGGTGGTGAAGCGCGAGACTTCCGGGATGGTGACGTCGAAGAGGATGGCGAGGAGGTCCGGGGGGGCGAGGTGGAGATCGATGGAGCCGTCGCCGAAGAGAGTGAACCAGCGGCGCCAGTCGGGCTGGAGGTGGTCGACGAGGGAGAAGTCGCGGACGAGGAGGAGGTCGTCGAGGTTGGAGAACGGGCGGTTGTGAGGGAAGTCGGGATGATCGAGAGGAAGGTAGGCGTCGAGTTCTGCGCCGTGGGTGCGGGGGGTGGCGTCGGCGTCGATCCAGTCGGCGATGGCGTCGGTGAGGGAGCGAGCGGCTTTGGCATCGAGGCCCCATGATTCGAAGAGCCTGGAGGCGAAGCGGCGCTGGGTGCCGCTGGTGGCGAGTTGATTGACGGCGAGGCGGACCCCTTCCGAGGAGATGGTGACCTGATAGGATTCCGTGGGGGAGAGTTGCTGATGGAGGAGCGGGTCGCCGCGGGAGATGGCGGGGTGGTCTGCGAGGGTGCGAGCGGACTGGAGGAGGTGGCGGGCGCGGAATTGTTTAGCGGCGATGATGGAATCGTCGAGGTGGGAGTCGAGGTGGCGGACGAGGCCGATGATGGCGAACGACATGAGCATGATGGCCCAGAGGACGAGGAGGAGAGAGGAGCCTCTGGGGCGCTGGGAGTGCTGGCGGGAGGTCATGTCAGGACGTTGCGAAGACGGCGCGGACGGGGTGGGTGCGGCCGGGGAGGAGGATCTGGATTTCGACGAGGATGGGGCGGGTGGGGCCGGAGTGGTCGAGCCATTTTTTTGCGGATGGGTCCCAGAAGCGCCATGTGACGGATTGGACATCGGGGATGAGGTCCATCCAGAAGCGGCCTTTTTCGTCGGGTTCGGTGAGTTGATTGCCTGTGGGTGATTGGAGGGGACTGTCGTGGAGGGGAGTGCCGTCTGGGTTGGTGCGGAAGAAGTCCGGGACGGACATGGCGAGGGAGGAATGGCGGGGCGGGGTGGTGGAGGCGGAGGTGTTTGTCAGGGTTTTGAGCCGGGATTCGGGCCATGGTCTGGGGGTGAGGGTGACGGCGGGTTGTTCCCATGATCCCTGAGGGCCCCAGATGAAGGCGTTGGTGACCCCGCGGAGGGTGAGTTCCTGGCGGAGAGGTTCGGATTCGATGATTTTGAGTTCGGCGGAGGCTCCTTGTGGGAAATGGGCGAAGGCGGAGCGGGATTGTTCGAGGAAGGCGTTGATGCGGCGGTTTTCGGATTCGATGGCGGCTAGTGAGGCGGTGGCATCGACGGCGCCGATGATGATGCTGTAGATGGCGGTGGAGAGGAGACTGAGGATGGCGAGGCTGACGACGACTTCGAGCAGGGTGAGCCCGAGCTGGCGGCGGCGGCGGGGGTCACGGGCGGTAGACATAGAGTTGGGCGGAGTCGTGGAGCGGGCGTGAGGCGCGAGGGTCGGTGGCGGTGGCGCGGAGGAGGTAGAGGCCTTTGACTGGGAGACCGTCGCGGTTGGACCACTGGACGGCTTCGATTTCGGTGCGGAATTCGACGCCGAGGGAATCATCGCGGGAGGAGAGAGGCATGTCTTCGCGTCTGGGTTTGGCGCGTGCTTCTGAGAGGATGGCGTCGAGGCCGCGGCGGATGGCGGCCTGGCGGTGGAGGAGGTTGGCGGCGTCGAGACTGGCGTGGAGGACTGCGGCGAGGCCGGCGACGCTGATGGAGAATACGGTTAGGGCGATGATGATTTCGAGGAGCACGTAGCCCTTGGGGAGCGGCCTTGAGGGGCGGCGCTGGAGGGGCAGGTGCTGGCGGGAGGTCATGGCTGTTGAGAGACGATGCGGGAGCGTTCGGCGGTGATTTCGCCGGTGAGGCCGTCGAAGTTGGCTTCCATTTCGCCGCCGTCGGAGCGGAGTCTGACTTTGGCTGGTGCGGAGATGCCTGCGGGTTGGAAGACCCAGCGGCGCATGCGGCCGTCGTCGAGGACATCCCAATCGCCATCGCCCCAGAGGAGGACACCGCATTCGGTCTGATCGTCGACGGGGATGGAGACTGACCATGGGGGTTGCCATGGGGTTGGTTGGGTGGAGGGGTCGAGTGAGGAGGGCGGGAGTTCGGGAGGGGTGCGGAGGCGAGCGAGGTCGGCGAGGAAGTCGTCGAGCCGGCGATGGGGGTACATGGCTGGGCTGGCGTGGATGCCGCGGGGTTCGAAGACGATCTGATAGGACCGGTGTTCGCGCATGGCGCGGGAGCGGGCTTCGCTGATGATGGAGGCGAGGAATTGGAGTGGTTCGCGGAATTTTTCGTCGCGGCGGAGCCCGTGGATGACCGGGATGGAGGCGGCGGCCATGACGGCGATGACGGTGAGGGCGAGGATAACTTCGACGAGAGTGAAGGCGCGGCGCGTTTGAGAGCGATGGGAACGGCTCATGGGGCGGGCGCGTGACGGGGGTTATTCTGTGCGCGTGGTTTTCCAGTTGCCGATGTCGTCGTTGCTTTCGACGCCGTCTTTGCCGAGGGAGAAGACATCGTAGTCTGCCTTGCTGCGCTTGGGGGGGAAGGCGTAGCGGAATTCGCGGTTCCATGGGTCCTTGGGGATTTCCTCGAGGAGTTGGGACCAGCGGGCCGGGAGGGGTTCGAGGGTGGGCATTTCGACGAGGGCTTTGAGGCCTTGTTCTGCGGTTGGGGGGGCCTGGTTGCGGGCCTCGTAGACCTTGAGTTGGGTGGTGATGTTTTTGATATCTGA
>CANHUG010000271.1 GCA_947462995.1 Verrucomicrobiales bacterium
AGGCGAGGGAATTGCCGGCGCCGATGGCGTTTGGGAAGCTGTTGCTGGAGGCTGGGCCGTTGAGGGAGGCGGTGATGCTGCTGATGGCGTCGACTGGGCTGGAGTCGAAGGACCAGTAGGCGAGGGGGCGTGGGCCGGAGGGAGTGGTTTGCCAGCCGACGGCGGCCTGGACGGGGGACCATGAGGAATCGTCGAAGGAGGGGTCCTGCCATGGGGAGGCGGCGTCGGCGGCGGTGGGGATTTTCCAGCGACCGGTGGTGATGGGGCGGATGAGGGAGTCCTCGGTGGTGAGGATTCCGGTGCCGTAGGAGACGTCAGGGCGCTGGCGCGGGTAGAGTGGGGCGAAGCTGCTTTCGATGGAGGAGCCGTCGGGTTGGACGAGGGCGAGGAATTCGCCGGCGCTGTCGAGGGAGAAGGAGGTGTGGAGAGGAGCGAGGGGAGAGGAGCGGTCTTTTCCGGAGCAGAAGACGACGAGACGTGAGCCGGGGGCGAGGGAGACGGCGGGGAAGCGCCACTGGCGGAGGTCGGCGGCGTTGTCAGTTAGGAACCAGCCGTCGAGGGAAGCGGCGGCAGGGCCGGTGTTTTCGATTTCGAGCCAGTCCGGGTGATCGCCATCGGCGTCAGTTAGGCTGCTGGCGTTGTCGGCCATGAATTCGGAGATGCGGAGCGCGGCGTGGAGCGGGGGTGCGGCGAGGAGGAGGAGGATGGCCGCGGCGCAGGCGGAGAGGATGGGCTTCATGGGGCAAAAGGGGCTTGGGGCAGAGTGTGGCGGAAACCATGTGCTGCGGCAATGCCTTTCCCGGGAGCGTGTAGCGGGCGGAGGGGTTACTCGACATTGAGCTCGCGGAGGGCGGCGGTGACGAGTGGGGCCCAGCGGGCGTAGGCGGTGGTGTTGACGTGGAGACCGTCTTTTTCGAAGAGGGAGGCGTCGGGTTTGCCGTCTTTGGCGAGGAGGGTTGGGGAGAGGTCGATGAAGTGGAAGCGTTCCGGGGCGGACTTGGTGAATTCGGCGATGCGGCGGTTGGCGTCTTCCTGGAGTGGGCGGAGGGCCCAGCGTTTGATGCTGGGTTTGATGGAGAGGAAGACGATGGGGACCTTGGTTGGGAGGGCGGCGTCGAGGGAAGCGACGAAGGATTTGAAGTCGTCGGCGGTTTTCTCTGAGGAAGCGCCTTTGGCGGCGAGGTCGTTGTCGCCGGCGTAGAAGACGATGGCGCGTGGTTTGAGCGGGGCGATGAGCTGGGGGATGAAGGCGGTGTTGTCGGGGATGGTGGAGCCGCCGAAGCCGCGATTGACGAGGGAGAGGGCGGGGAAGTCGCGCTGGAGATTCCAGAGCCGGATGGTGGAGGAACCTGCGAAGACGACGGCGTTTTTGGGAGGGGATTTGGCGGCGTCTTCGGTGGCGATGCGTTTGAGTTCGGAGGCCCAGCGTTTCTCGGGTGGGTCGGCGGCGAGGGAGTGCGCGGCCAGGGAGGCGGCGAGGGTGGTGGAGAGGAACGCGCGGCGGGAGGGCATGGGGAAGTTAGAAGTGAGAAACTAGAAGGGAGAAGGCAGAAGTGAGAAACCAGAAGGGAGAGGGGAGAGTGGAGTCAGGGTTTGGTGGGGTGTTTGTCTTTGAGGGCTTTTTCGATGGCTGGGGCGAGGTCTTCGCCGCGGATGTTTTTGTTGGCGAGGATGGTGCCTGTGTCGCCGTCGACGAGCATCATGTGAGGGATGGCGCGGATGCCGTAGAGCGTGCCGGGGGCGGTTTTCCAGCCTTTGCCGTCGAAGGCCTGGGGCCATGACATGTTTTTGGCGGCGGTGACTTTGGCGATTTTGGCTTCGTCGCCTTCCTTGTCGAAGCTGATGCCGAGGATTTCGAGACCGTCCTTGTGGAAGCGGTTGTAGGCGGAGACGACGTTAGGAACTTCGGCGAGACAGGGGCCGCACCATGTGGCCCAGAAGTCGATGAGGACGATTTTTCCTTTATAGTCGGTGGGGAAGGAGACGGATTTGCCGTTTGTCAGGGTGGCGGTGAAGGCTGGAGCGGTGCGGCCGGGGCTGAGGTCGGGGCCTGTGGGTTTTTCTGCTTTGGGAGCTTCGGCGGCGGTGAGGCTGAATTTGCCGTCGGGGGTGAGATTGGAGATGGCGAACCATTGATCGCCGAGCTGGAACGGGCGGAAGGACGTGTGGACCTCGCCGCGGCCGCCTTTGCCGTTGCTGTCGAGGTCGAGCCAGAGGCCTGCGGATTCGGTGATGGATTCAGGTTTGGAGATGAACTGGCCGAGGCAGGGCATGTCGAGGAGGGCCGCGGGGACCTTGCGGCCGTCGGGGAGGGTGGCTGTGCCGGTGAGGGCGTAGTCGCTGTAGTAAGTTAGGGGTTCCTTGGGGGCGTTGCCTTTGGGTGGGGCGCCGCGGTAGAACTTGAGTTGACCGCGGCGTGGGCCGCCGGGGAAGGGGACCTCGACGAAACCGGAGGCGTGCCATGTGATGGATTTCTCACCGGAGGGCAGTTCGTTTTCGGTGCGGGTCCATGGGACTGGCGGGTTGTTGTCGAGATTGCCGTCGCCTTCGGTGTCGATGGTGAGGGAATCGGGCTCGCCGTTTTTGCAGGTGGAGACGACGGTGAATTTCCGGGCGGAATCGCCGCGGCCGATTTCGAGGGTGCCTTTGGAGTTTTGCGCGGTGCCGTCGGCGGCGTGGGTGATATCGAGAACGACGTGGTGGGGTCGGAAGCCGAGGCGCCAGTCGCTGACGCCGGATTCTTTCCAGTCGGTGAGTGTGATTTCGGCTGGGGACGAGGCGATGAGGGCGGCGAGGGCGAGGGTGGAGCGCATGAGAAGTGAGAAGTGAGAAGTGAGAAGTGAGAAGTTTGAAAGGGGAGGATGAAGGATGGAGGATGAATGATGAAGTAGGAAGTTTGAAGTAGGAAGGGTGAGAGGTGACGGTCTCGGGCCGACTGTTTAAGGTGTTAGTGAGGGCGTTGTTCGGGTTGATGGTGGTCCCGACAATGGCGGGACGCTCCGGATGAGTATGCGCAGGGGAGCAGCAATACCAGACAAGAACGCTTATGGTGGTTCTTCAGTGTGAAAGACAAGATCACTGCAGAGGTTCGATCTCTGCCATGATGGAGCTCAATTGATCTGACGTCTGGTGGACGGCACACCATCGTGCGATGTAAGTCATGTCGAGCCGGGCGGGGGTCTGCACTGCGAGCACATCGCGCGCATCCTCCAAGTCCTTGGGCCGGCCCCAGCGCAGCTTCTGCACAATCACGTCTTCTGCGGTTGGGAGGAACACGTTGCGTTTGAGTTGGCCGGACCACGCGGGGCGACGACGTGAGAACCGCTCGACAACAAAAGGGTCAGATCCCAATTCGAAGAGTTCGACTATGAAGGGCGGCCTGGTCTTTGCAGTGAGAATGTGACGATGGCTACCGGTTAGAATTTCAAAGGTGACCTGTGGGTCGAACACGACCACGTCGGCCAGCCGGGTTTCCAATCGTCGTAAGGGTTCGCGTGTTTGCAGCTGCAGCACAATGTCCACGTCCTTGGTAGCGCGTGGAATTCCGAACACGCTGCTGGAGAGAGCCCCGACAACCATATAGGCGACGCCCTCCGCCTCGAGGCCGTCAATCACGCGGGATGCCAGTTCGTAGAGGTTCATGTGATCACGGGCTTGTAGAGATTGCGCTCGTGTAGTCGGCGCAGGGATTGGAGGCGGCGCTGAACCTCGATCCAGCCCTCGGCGTCAGAGAGCAGGTTGCATTGGGATTTCGCGCCATCGAGCATCCATGTGTAGATGTCGTTGCTCAACTCCAGCGCTTCGTCTAGGCGCTGATCTGGTGTCATGGCGCGTGCGCGTTTGACCTTGTCGGCGTAGATGGCGTCCTGGAGTGCCTTCAATTCAGATCGGCTTGGATCGGAGTTCATGGTGATCGAGGTGCGGAGGGGTCATTTGGGAAATGTAGTTGGGAAAGTGGAGGGGGGCAATGGCGCAGGGTTGGGGGGATTGAGTTGACGGGTGGATTTGAAAGAAGGTCGCGCGAGGTTTGGGAGAGTGGGACGAGGGGGCGGTGTGGGGTTGTAAAAGACTGAATGTGCCGGAGGCGTGGTGGCGTATGCTGGTGTGGGGGAGTCGGGTGTTTTCGGCCGGGGTTCCGGCGGGAGAGACTGCGGCTTTCTGAGTTGCGATGTTAAAACCTTGATGACGATCATGATTTCAATGTTCCGTGTTTTCCGTGATTCCGTTGGATTGGCGATGCTGAGTGCGTCGGTGGCTGGGGCTGCGCCGTGGTCTGGGTGGCGTGGGGTGGATGGCACGGGCATCTCGACGGAGACGGATCTCCCCCTGAATTGGAGTGCGAGTGAGCATGTGAAGTGGAAGACAGCGCTACCGGAGCCGGGCAATTCGACTCCGGTGGTGCATGGCGACCGCGTGTTCATCACGCAGGCGGTGGGCGATGAGCGGCTGGTGATTTGTTATTCGGGGAAGGATGGGAAGGAACTGTGGCGGAACGGGGCGAAGGGCGTGGCGAAGGAGGACAGCCATCCGACGAATCCGTATTGTTCGGCGTCGCCGGCGCTGGATGACGGGCATGTCTATGCGTGGTTTGGGTCGGCGGGGCTGTACTGTTTTGATTTCGAGGGGAAGGAGGTGTGGCATGTCGATCTCGGGGAGCACCGGCACGAGTGGGGGTATTCCACTGGTCCGGTGGTGCAGGGCGGGCTTTGTTATTTGAATTTCGGGCCCGGGCCGCGGAGTTTTCTGCTGGCGGTGGATAAAGGCACGGGCAAGGAAGTGTGGCGGCAGGATTTGGGGGAAGTGGAGGTGACGATGCCGCGGCAGGATGGTTTTGGGGCGAAGGAAGGAGTGGTGGGGTCGTGGAGTGTTCCGCTGCTGATTGATGCGGGAGACCGGCGGGAGTTGATCATGTCGTGGCCGGAAGAGGTGCGCAGCTATGATCCGCTGAGTGGCAAGCTGTTCTGGCGTTGCGGCGGGCTGAATCCGCTGGTGTACAGCACGACGCTATTTGGTGAGGGTGTGCTGGTGGCGATGGGAGGTTATGGTGGCAGTACGGTGGCGGTGCGGCCTGGTGGGAACGGGGATGTTACGGGGACCCATCGGTTGTGGCATGAACCTCGCGACAGCGGGCATATCGGGTCCGGGATCATCAGGGATGGGCACATTTATGTGATGAACATGAATGGGATTGCCCAGTGCTATGAGTTGAAGACTGGCAAGACTGTGTGGAAAGAGCGGCTGAAGGGACCGGCGGGCAATTCGGAGTCGTGGTCGTCGATGGTGCTGGCGGGTGACCGGCTGTATGTGCCGAATCAGGGGAGTGATACGTTCGTGGTGCGGGCATCGCCGAAGTTTGAGGTGCTGGCGGTGAATTCGGTTGGTGATGGGATGACGAATGCGTCGCTGGCGGTGAGTGACGGGCGGATTTTTCTCCGTACGCATGCGCA
>CANHUG010000272.1 GCA_947462995.1 Verrucomicrobiales bacterium
CACAAACACCCCACCGTTCCTCCGCGCATACAACCAGTTGAACAACGCCGTCCGCGCCCCGCCCACATGCAGGTACCCAGTCGGCGACGGCGCAAATCTTACTCGAACGTTAGTCATATCAGGAGCAGGCTTTCAGGTTTCTCCACCTGACCTGCCCCCGCTCCCCAACTCCTTCAACAGTGAACCTCCACCTTCGTCATCCCCCTCAACTCACCCCTCACCCGTCAGCCGCTCGTTCCCCTTCCGCGCCCGCCGCCCCGCCAGCACCAGCAGTTCCTTCAGAATTTCACACCCAGCCACAGGATGCGTCTGCAGGAACCGGTTGAAGTCCTCTTTGGCAATCGACCACACGTGCGACGCCACATTCGTCGTCACCGCCGCACTCGCCGTCACTTCGTCATCCAGAAAACCCATCTCACCCACCGTCTGCCCTTCCTCCACATACCCCAGCGTCCGAATCTCCTCAGGCGACCGCAGCGACACCACCAACTCCCCGCTCACCACCACGTGCAGCGAATCCGCGGGCCCTCCCTGCTCCACCACCACCGCTCCCTTACCCAGCGCCGAAAAATGCCCGAACCCAGCCAGTGCCTCACGCGCCAGCGCTGAAACTCCGGCAAGCACGCCGTACGCAGGAAGAACTTCAAAATTATGGGAATCGGCACTCATGTCTCCCCCACGCTTCAATTGCCCTCCCCACTCCCGCAACCGCAAACGCCACCGCACTCCCCCTCATTCGCCCTCAGCCACCCGCTTTCCCCCCAATCCCACTTCCCGCCACTGGCAGCTTGCCCACCGCCCCTTTCCGCGCCACTGAACTCCCTGTTCATGTCCACTTTCCTCTCATGGCTCGGCGGGCTCGTGCTGCGTTTCGTCAGCTACTTTGGCGCTCTCGCCGTCCTCACCGCCGAACTCTTCTACTCCCTCTTCCGCAGCCGCATCCGCTGGGCCGAAGTCGGCCGCCAACTCGTCTCCATCGGCTTCGGCTCCCAAATCCAGGTCATCGTCACCGGCGCTGCCACCGGCGCTGTCTTCGCAGCCCAGGTCTACTACAAATTCAACCAGCTCGGCCTCGACAGTCTCGTCGGCGGCATCGTCGCCCTCGCCATGTGCCGCGAACTCGGCCCAGTCCTCACCGCCCTCATGCTCGCAGGCCGCATCGGAGCCACCATGGCCGCAGAAATCGGCACCATGAAGGTCACCGAACAAATCGACGCCCTCCGCTCCCTCGGCGTCCACCCGGTCGACTACCTCGTCGCCCCGCGCTTCATCGCCATGCTCTTCTCCGTACCCCTCCTCATCGGCGAAAGCATCCGCTTCGGCATCGGCGCCGCCCGACTCATGGCCGTCGGGGTCTACAATGTCCCCGAAGCCTTCTACAATGACCAGCTCTACAAAAACGTCGACCACATCGACGTCATCTTCGGCATGACCAAAGGCCTCGCCTACGGCTACATCATCGTCATCATGGCCTGCCACCAAGGCCTCACCGTCCGCCAGGGCGCAGTCGGCGTCGGCCGCGGCACCACCGCCGCCGTCTTCTACACCTCCATGGCCATCCTCATCGCCAACTTCTTCCTCTCCCTCCTCCTCAACTACATCTGGCCCATCGCCGCCACCTGATCCCATGTCCTCGGCCGGCCCTCCCTTCATCTCCGTCCGCAATCTGCATAAACAGATCGGCGATCAGCAAATCCTCCGCGGGATCAACCTCTCCATCCACGAAGGCGAAAACCTCGTCATCATCGGCGGCTCAGGCACCGGCAAATCCGTCTTCCTCAAGCTCGTCATGGGCCTCATCCCCGCCACCTCAGGCTCCATCATCGTCGACAACACCGAAATCACCACACTCAACGAACGCCAGCTCGGCCCCCACCGCCGCAAAATCGGCATGCTCTTCCAGGACGGCGCCCTCTTCGACAGTCTCACCGTCGCTGAAAATGTCGCCTTCCCTCTCCGCGAATCCGGCATGAAAGACTCCCCGGACATGCACTCCCGCATCCACGAGGTCCTCGCCGCCGTCGGCCTCGCCGACCACGGCCACAAACTCCCCGCCGCACTCTCCGGCGGCATGCGCAAACGCGCCGCCCTCGCCCGCGCCGTCGTCAGCCGCCCGCGCTGCATCTTCTACGACGAACCCACCGCAGGCCTCGACCCCATCGTCTCCGACAGCATCGACCGGCTCATCCGCCGCACTCAGCTCCACTACCGCTGCACTTCCGTCGTCGTCACCCACGACATGCGCAGCGTCCGCTCCGTCGCCGACCGCGTCGTCTACTTCCGCGAAGGCCTCATCCACTTCGAAGGCTCTCCCGATCAGCTCTTCTCCTCCACCGACCCCCTCGTCCGCCAGTTCGTCGAAGGCCACTGCGGCGAAGACGAATAATCTCCAAGGCCCGCCCACTAACATGGATTCCTCCAGACGCACCACCATCATCGCAGGCACTTTCGTCCTGCTAGGCCTCTTCCTCCTCTTCGGCCTCATCCTCGAATTCGGCCCCATCCGCCACAAAATGCGCCGGCCCTACACCGTCCGCGCCGTCTTCTCAGACGCCCAGAACCTCATCGCCGGTTCCCCCGTCCGCCGCGCCGGTGCCGTCATCGGCAGGGTCTCCACTTCACCAAAACTCCTCGACGAACTCAAAGGCGTCGAAGTCGATCTCGAAATCTATCAGGAATTCAAAATCCCCAAAGGCGCTCCCCTCCGCATCAACTCCATCGGCCTCATGGGCGACTGCGCCGTCGATATCGGCGTCGCTCCCCCCGGCTCCTCCGGCTTCGTCGCCGACGGCGAAACCCTCTCCGGCGATGTCTCCCCAGACCTCTCCTCCATGGCCTCCAAAATCGGCGACGAAGGCACCGCCGTCATGAAGGACATCCGCGACAGTCTCTCCCGCCTCAATACCACGCTCGATCGTCTCAACTCCGGCGTCCTCTCCGACGAAAACCTCCGCCACGTCACCGCCACCCTCACCGAACTCGAAACCTCGGTCCGTAAAATCGACGTCGAAATCCTCTCCGGCCCGGTCGTCGCCGATCTCAAGTCCGGCATCGCCGCCTTCCGCCAGACCATGGAAAGCGCCGCCAGTCTCACCAAATCCATCGACCCCGCCATCGTCTCCGCTCGCAGCGCCCTCGCCAAAGTCGACAAGGCCGTCGACCAACTCGGCCCGGGCCTCAAGGAATTCGGCGCCGCCTCCGACGGCATCCGCGACGCCGCCGACGCCCTCGAAGGGCTCCTCAAAGACGCCCACTCCGGCCGCGGTGTCCTCGCCGCCATCCTCAACGACCCCGGCGTCCGCGACAATCTCGCCCGCCTCGTCGCCAACCTCCGCAAGTCCGGCATCGTCTTCTACAAGGACAAGGAACCTTCCTCCCTCCCAGCCCCAGCTCCCGCACCAGCACCACCCTCCCGCCGCGGCCGCTAATCCTAACCTTTCACTTCCCCACCGCCGCCGCACATACCGCCGCATACCCGCGCGCCATCCCGTCCGCCGTAAAATCCCGCAGCACCGCCGCACGCCCGCGCTCTGCCAACTCCCGCCGCAACGCAGGATCATCCACCATCCGCCCCAGGATCTCCGCCAGCGCCGCCGGATCGTCCTTCGCACAAAGCAACCCTCCGCCCGTCGCCCGCACCAGTTCCCCAGGCCCCGCATCATCCGGCTCCGCCACCGGCACACCGCACGCCAGCGCCTCGATGATATACAACCCGAACGCCTCGCCATAACCCGCAGGCACACTCAGCACCGTCAGCTTCTGCAAGTGCCGCACCTTCTCCTCAAAATCCAGTTCCCGCCGCCATTCCACCCGGCCCTCCAATCCCGCCTCCCGCACTTTCCTCACCTGTTCCGCAATATACTCGTCGTCCGCCGCCGTCGTCGTCCCCGCCACACTCAGCCGCACCGTCCCGTGCCGCTTCGCCAGCAGCAGAAACGCATCCACCAGCGTGTGCAATCCCTTCCCATAACACTGTCGCGCCAGATACCCGATCACCGGCGGATCCGGCACCCGCTCCTGCTCCGCAAACCCTGACAAATCAATCCCGTTCCGCACACACACCACCCGATCCTCACTCAGCCGCAGCCGCTTCCTCATCTCCGCCGCATAATACTCGCTCGTCGCCACATACCGCGCCACCGCCCCGCTGTTCTCCCGGAACAAATCCCAGCTCCGCTCCTTCCACGGCTCCGGCAAGGTGTCCAGAAACGAATCCTCGCCCTGCAGGCTGCACACCACCGGAATCCCCAGATCCCTCTGCGCCACCACCGCCAGTCCGTTCAGCAATCCGTTAGAAAGCGACAGCACGTCCGGCTTCTCCCCGCTCCCGATCCAATCCATCAGGCGCTGCCATTCCTCCGCCTGCCTTCCAGTCACCCCGCGAAAGCTCTCCTCCGTCATCTCCCCTAACTGCCGCGCACTCGTCATCGACGCCCGCTTCGCCGCCGCCAGCAGCATCCACCGCGAATCCAGCAGCCGCTGCACCCACTGCGGCACATGCCGGAACCACCTCATCTGCTGCTTCAGATACAGATTGATCCCCCCCGCAAACACCGGCAATTCCCCATCCTCCGTCCCGCCATCCGTCACCAGCGGCAGATACAGCGGCACCACCGTCACCTCATGACCCAGCCCGCGCAGCGCCTTCGCCAGATGCATGTCCCGCAGGCAGCTCCCGCAATGAAAATTCCCGGTCCCGGGCGTCAGATGCACAATCCTCATAACAATTTTACTCAGCTCCTTTCCAGATAATACGCATCCACCACCGCCGCCGTCCGCACCCCGCCCTCCGCATTCCCGTCCCGCATCAGGGTCTCCCGCACCGCCTCCAGTCTCAACCGCACATCCCCAGTCGGCGACGCCACCGCCGCATGATCAATGCTCAACTCAATCTCCTGCTCGATCGCCCGCAGTTGCTCCGAAATCTCCGCCTGCCGCGCCACCCGCATCCCCCCAACCGCCACCCGCCCCGCTTCCACCGCACTCGTCCCACCCGGCGGCGGTGCACAACGCTCCAGTTCCTCCCTCGCCGCCAGCAGTCGCAAATGCAGCCACGCCAGATGCGCCGCATGCGCCACCACCCCGCTATCTTCCGCAGGATCCTCCGACTGCCTCAGCAACCGCCGCAACACACCCACCCGTTCCTGCAATCGCACCGCCCGCGCCCCCGACTCACCCCCCAGTCCCGCCAGAAACCTCAACCGCTCTTCCTCCATCGCCACCCACGCCCGCCGCCGCTCCCGCACATCCACTCCGCGACGGAACACCGGCAGGCGCGACTTCAACACCACCCACCCGCACGCCGCCCCAGCCATCATCTGAATCGACAGACTCTCAGGCATCATCACCAGCGCCCCGCCACTCGCCGCCAGCAGTCTCAAATGCAGCCACGCCAGATGCGCCGCATGCGCCACCACCCCGCTGTCCTCCGC
>CANHUG010000273.1 GCA_947462995.1 Verrucomicrobiales bacterium
CTAGTGCAGCCCGTCTTACAGATGGTATCTTCTGATTTTGCGGGAGGGAAGGAGGATGCAGCCACTCTGCGGAGGGAGGGACGGGTCTTTTTCCCGATTCCTGTGTTGCTCGTCGGGTGCGAATACAGATTCGCGCCCTCCTCGCGCCGTGGACTCGGAAAAAATCCCTCGTCCATAAGACACCATCTGTAAGACGGACCACACTAGGGCCTTTGGCCGGGCTGGCACGGAGGGGGGGGAGGAAAATGGTGGCGTGGGGGTGGTTGGGGGGCGTAGGGTTGGGGATGAGCATGTTGTCCCGGATTCGGTTGAAGCGTCGGCGGTTGCTGAAGTGGCTTGGGGGGACGGCGTTGGGGGGAGGGGTGATGGTGGTGGGGCGTGATGAGTGGTTGAGTGCTGGGCCTGGGTGGAAGGGGCCGGTGAGTGATCATTTTGACGGGCGGGTGTTTTTCAATCCTTGGGGTGCGGCGAAGAAGTCGAGCGCTGAGGTGTGGAAGTGGCGGTTTACGAGGAAGCCGGTGGCGTGGCCTGGGGAGGCTGGGGGGTTGGAGGAACCGGCGTTGGGGGCGGTGGTGGGGAGTGAGGGGACGGCGGTGACGCTGGTGGGGCATGCGACGTGGCTGATTCAGATCGGGGGGATGAACATCCTGACAGATCCGGTGTGGTCGGAGCGGTGCAGTCCGGTGAGTTGGGCTGGGCCGAAGCGGGTGCGGCGTCCGGCGATTGGGTTTGAGTCGCTGCCGAAGATTGATGTGGTGCTGTTGTCGCACAATCATTACGACCATCTGGATGTGGCGACGCTGAAGCGGGTGGTGGATCGATGGTCGCCGTGGGTGGTGACGGGGTTGGGGAATCGGGCGTTTCTTGAGGGGAAGGGGATGCCTGGGGCGGTGGAGCTGGACTGGTGGGAGCGGCGGGAGCTGGGTGGGTTGGGGGTGACGTTTACTCCGGCGCAGCATTGGTCGAATCGCGGGGGGCATGGATTGAATGCGACCTTGTGGGGAGGGTTTGTGGTGGAGGCTGGGGGAGTGCGGGTTTATTTTGCGGGGGACACGGGTTATGCGCCGTTTTTCGGGACGATTCGGGAGCGTTGCGGGGCACCGGATCTGGCGTTGCTGCCGATCGGGGCGTACGAGCCGCGGTGGTTCATGGCGACGATGCACATGAATCCCGAGGAGGCGGTGCGGGCGCACGGGGAGTTGGGTGCGAAGCGGTCGTTAGGGATGCATTACGGGACGTGGCAACTGACGGATGAGGGGATGGAGCAGCCGGTGACTGATCTGGCGGCGGCGCGTGCGGCGGTTGGGTTGAGCGAGGAGGGATTCGGGGCGGGGGTGTTCGGGCGGACGGTGGTGGTGTGAAGAAATTGGTATCCTGTGGTGCGGGGGATGGGTTATGGGTGGGGGATGAAGCGAGCGGCTGCGATGATGATGTTGTTAGGCATGTCCGGGGCGACGGCTCCGGCCGGGGGGATTTACTGGACGAATCGCGGGGCTGGGCTGGTGGAGCGGGCGCGGTATGACGGGGTGGGTCGGGCGACGGTGCGGTCGGGGGCGGGGACGAACGTGCGGGGGCTGGCGTTGGAGCTGGGGAGCGGGAGGATTTACTATGCGGACAACGGGGCGGACATGCTTTACCGGATGAATCTGGACGGGAGTGATCGGGTGACGGTGTTGTCGGTGGGGCCGAGTGCGTTTCCGGCGGATGTGCGGGTGGATGCGGTGGCTGGGCATTTGTATTATTGTGATCAGCAGAAGGCGCATTTGAGGCGGGTGGGGCTGGATGGGAGCAATCCGGTGGTGCTGGTGAGCGATGCGGTGTCGCAGCCGTATTATCTGGATCTGGATGGTGCGGGGCGGAAGATTTACTGGGGGGACTTTGATGGCGTGTCGGTGAATACGGGGAATGTGTTCCGGATGAATTATGATGGGAGCGGGCGGGAGACGGTGGTGACGGGGAATCTGGAGACGCGCGGTGTGTGTGTGGATGCGGCGGGGGGATGGTTGTACTGGGTGAATCGTAATGCGGGGAAAGTGATGCGGTGCCGGTTGGGGGATTTGCCGGTGAGTGCGCTGGATGGGACGAAGGTGCAGACCCTATATGGGAATCTGGATACCCCGCATGGATTGACCCTGGATGTGGCGGCGGGTCGGGTGTACTGGGTGGATACGGGGACGAACGGGTTTCCGGGGACGGTGGGGGATCAGGGGGTGAGTCGCGGGCGGATGGACGGGAGCGGGGTGCACGAAGTGCTGGTTTCGCTAGGGAGCGAGCCGTGGGATGTGGAGGTGGATCCGAGGGTCGCGAGTTATGTGGAGTGGGTGGCGCGGTTTTTTGAGCGGGGGGTTGGGTTGGAGAGTGGGGCGGGGGCGGATGCGGATGGGGACGGCGTGGTGAATGTGCTGGAGTGTGCGTTAGGCGGGCATCCTCAGGTGGCGGATGCGGGGAAAGTGCTGCCGGTGGCGGTACGGCATGCGGAGGGCGGGGAGGAGTATGCGGCGGTGGAGTTTGTGAGGCGTGTCGGGGTGGCGGGGATGGCGGTGGTGGTGCAGTGGCGGAACGGGGACGAGCCGTGGGTGGATCTGGGGATGGAGGGCGCGTCGGGATTGACGACCGTGAGGGTGACGCCGCTGGCGGAGAACCTTGAGCGCGTGCTGGTGCGTGCGCCGCTGGCGGTGAGCGCGAGCGGGCGGCAGCAGTTGAGGGTGGCGGCGCGGCTGGGGCCGTGATCCGGGCGCGGATATGCTAGGACTTTGAGAAGTTAGCGGGCGCGGCAGCCGTCGAGGAGAGAGTCGAGGTATTCGGTGATGTTGCCGAGGGCGATGGAGTAGTCGTTGGCCGGGAGGATGGCGAGGGCCGAGCGGGCGTCGACGAGCATCTGACGGCCGGTGGAGACCGCGCGGGTGACGGCACCGGCGTAGTTGGCGATGCCTGCGAGGACGGAGAGGTCGATGGGTTCCTGGCGGAGGATGAGCGTGTTGAGCTGGCTCCGTTGGGAGTCGGTGGCGTCCTCCATGAGATAGAGGATGGGGAGAGTGAGTTTCCCTTTCACGAGATCGGTGCCGAGGGTTTTGCCGGCTTCTTTTTCGGAACCGCAGAGGTCGAGGCAGTCGTCGTAGACCTGATAGGCGGTGCCGAGGAGTTCGCCGTAGCGGCGCATGCTGTCCTGGACGGGGATGCTGGCGCCGCTGAGCCATGCGGAGAGTTCGGTGGCGGCCGAGAAGAGGGCGGCCGTTTTCATCCGGATGATGCGGAAGTATTCCGGGATGGTGAGCCCGAGGTCGAAGCGGCGCTGGGTTTGGAGGATTTCGCCTGAACAGACCTCGTTGGAGGCGCGGGAGATTTTGCGGCTGATGTGGGTACTGTCGAAGCTGGCGGCGAGTTCGAGGGCGTGGGCGAAGAGACAGTCGCCGAGGAGGACGGAGAGGGCGTTGCCCCAGCGAGCGGCGGCGGTGGGTGCGGCGCGGCGCATTTCGGCACCGTCCATGATGTCGTCGTGGACGAGAGTGGCGAGGTGGATGAGTTCGAGGACGATGCCGAGCTTGGCGTGGTCGGCGTCCGGGGAGCTGCAGGCGCCGCCGGCGAGGAGGGCGAGGGCAGGGCGGATGCGTTTACCGCTGGAGCCGAGGACGGTGGTGACGTAGCCTTCTACGGCTGGGTCGAAGGAGCGTGCCTGGAGCCGGATTTGTTCTTCCACGTCGACGAGGTGATCGGCGATGAGGTGGAAGGGGAAGCGGAGGGCGGTGGCGGCGGGGGACTTTGTGAAATTTTTCACAAGCGATGTGTAGAGGGTTGGGAGGTGGGTGTCAACGAGGGCCTTGCAAGGAGGATACGCCTGCGGCAACACGTAGGACGTGATTGGGCATCCGCGGGGAGGCTGGGGAGCGTTCCCTGATCTGCCTTGTTCCTGAATTTTCCTGTGGTGAGCCTCCCTGAAGTTATCCCTGTGATGGTGTTATCCCGCTGCAATCTGATGCCGCATGGGATGCTGCCGTTGTTTATTTTCGAGCCGCGGTATCGGGCGATGCTGGATCATGCGCTGAAGTGCGACCGGATGTTTGCGCTGGGATTTGTGCGTGGGGATCATGAGAGTGACGAGACAATTGATGAGTACAGCACGGCGGGATTGGTGCGGGCGTGTGTGCGGCACGGGGATGGGACGGCGCATCTGGTGCTGCAGGGGGTGAAGCGGATTCGGCTGGGGGCGTGGGAGCAGCGGGAGCCGTTCCGGATTGCGTCGGTGAGTGCGGTGGAGACGACCTTGTGCAGCGAGGGGGAGATTGTGGAATTGAGTGCGGGGTTGATTGAGCGGGCGACTGGGGTGTTGCGGCGGGGTGGGGCTGGGGAGATGGCGGACCGGATTGCGGGGATTGAGAATCCTGAGATTCTGGCGGATTTTGTGGCGGCGAATTTTGTGTCGGAGCCTGACCAGCGGCAGCCGTTGCTGGGGATGGCGTCATTGGAGGAACGGTTGCGGTACTTGCTGGAACTGCTGCCGGAAGGAGAGTAGAGGGCGGGGATGAGACCCGAGAAGAACGAGATGATGTTGCGGTCGATGCGATTGTCGGAGGCGCATGATGCGGGGAAGTTCGAGGCGCGGTGGTTGCGGGTGGCGCGGGCGGCGCGGATGGAGGTGAGCGAGCTTGGGTCGGGTGAGGGCGGGCGAGTGTTGTGTCTTGAGGGCCGGGGAGCGGGCGGGCCGGGGTTGTATTTATCGTCGGGGGTGCATGGGGATGAGGCGGCGGCGGCGGCGGGACTGCTGTTGTGGGCGGAGGCGCGGGTGGATTATCTGAAGCGGCAGGCGGTGACGGTGGTGCCGGTGTTCAATCCTGCGGGGTTGCGAATGAACACGCGGCTGGACGGGGAGGGACGGGATTTGAACCGGATGTTTCATTTGAAGGAGGATCCGCTGATGGGGGCGTGGTGGCGGGCGGTGGAAGGGCGGAGGTACGGGGCGGCGGTGTGCCTGCATGAGGATTACGATGCGGAGGGATGTTATTGTTATGAGCTGAACGAGGACGCGGGGTTAAGGCTGGCGGACCGGTTGCTGGGGTCGGTGGAGGAATGGGTGCCGCGGGATGGGAGGAGGACGATTGACGGGCGGCGGGCGGATCGCGGGGTGATTCAGCGGCGGCGGGTGCCGGCGCTTCCCGGGTTGCCGGAAGCGGTGGCGTTGTATCGGGCGGGGGTGCCGGTGACGCTAACATTTGAGACACCCTCGGAGATGGAGTTCGGGACGCGGGTGCGGGCGCATGCGGCGTTTTTGGAGGCGGTGGCGGAGTGGGCGGAAAAAATTGGAAATTGAGAATAGTGAATAGTGAATAGTGAAAAGGGGGCTGGTGAGTTGGGTGTCTGAATTGGGTGAACCGCAGATGGAGGGGATGGACGCAGATGGGGGCGTGTCGGGAG
>CANHUG010000274.1 GCA_947462995.1 Verrucomicrobiales bacterium
CAACCCGCCCAGAAACTCTCCCTTCGGATCCGCCCACAAATCCTCCGTCGCACTCGTGATCAGCAACGGCCTCGGTGCCGTCAGCGCAATCAGGCTGTGCGCATCAAACGGCATCGCCCCCTCATTCTCCGAATACTTCCGGAAATTCCCGCAGAACCAGTGCGGAAACGATGTGTTCAACCGCCCCACCGTCTCCCCGAATATCCGCTTGTTCAAGGCCGCCCCTCCCGCCCCGCTGTCATTCGAAATCACCATCGCAAACCGCTCGTCCATCGCACCAGCCCACAACGCGGTCTTCCCGAGCCGCGAATGCCCCTGACAAATCACCCGCTTCCCGTCCACCCCGGGCATCTGCTCCAGCGCATCCAGCCCCAGCCGCAATCCCCACGTCCACGCCGCAATACTCCCCCACGACGCCCCATCCCGGCCCTCCGCCCCGCCATGCAGCGCATGCACGCCGTTCTTCCACCCGTCGTCCTCATCCGGATCAATGTCCCCGTAATACACCGTCGCCACCCCATACCCCCGACCCACCGCATACGGCACCTGCCAACGCCCCGCCTCACTCCCCCGACCCGCCTCCGTCGCCCGGTGTTCCTTGATCCCCGCCTTCGCATCGTTCGGCACCCAACTCGCCGTCACCGGCACCGCAGGATCGTCCGTCACCGTGTGATTCCCCCGGAAATTCAACCCCAGCACCACCGGCACGGGTCCCTTCGCCCCCGCCGGCAAATACACCAGCATCTCCATCCCCGGTCCCTCCGCCTTCCCCGTAAACGACACAAACACCCGGTGCCGCACCGCCTTCCCTCCCAGCGCCTCCATCGGTGTCTCCAACGCCTTGCTCCACAACGCCGGCCGCGCCGGCGCCTTCCCGAACATCTCCCGCTCCACCATCGCCAGCAACTCCGGCCGCCGCACCCCACGCCACATCTCCGCATCCTTCACCACTTCCCCTCCCTCCGTCCGCAACGGATCGGGCAACTCATACCGCGGCACCGCCGCCTCGTCATAATTGAACCCCGGCGGCCCAGCCGATTCAACAACGCCAGCACTCATCATCATCAGGGAAATCAGGATTCGCTTCACAACACGCATCAACGCTCCCGCTCTCCTCTCCCTTTCCGATCGCTTTTCCCCCGCCCCGCCGCCTCAGTGCTGCGCCTCCAGCGACGCCCGGATGAACCCCTCAAACAACGGGTGCGGCCGCGTCGGCTTCGACAGAAACTCAGGATGAAACTGCGACGCAATGTAAAACGGGTGCCCCTTCACCTCGATCATCTCCACCAGCGCACCATCAGGACTCGTCCCCGACACACAGAACCCAGCCGCCTCCATCTGCGCACGATACTTGTTATTAAACTCATACCGGTGCCGGTGCCGCTCGCTGATCTCCAGGGTCCCGTACACTTTCTCCGCCAGGCTCCCCGGCAGAATCTTCGTCTTCCACGTCCCAAGGCGCATCGACGCCCCCAGCTCCGTCACCCCCTCCTGCTCCTCCATCAGGCAAATCACCGGATGCACCGCGTCCTTCACAAACTCCGTACTGTTCGCCCCAGCCAGCCCGCACACGTTCCGCGCAAACTCAATGCTCGCAATCTGCATCCCCAGACACAACCCGAGATAAGGAATCCCACGCTCCCGCGCAAACCGCGCCGCCGTGATCTTGCCCTCCGTCCCCCGATCTCCAAACCCTCCGGGAATCAGCACGCCACTCACATCGCCTAGCATCTCCGCAGGCTTCTCGTGCTCCAGATCCTCCGCATCCACCCGCACCAACTGCACCTCCGCATCATTCGCAGCCCCCGCATGCGTCAGGGCCTCATACACACTCTTGTACGCATCCTGCAGCTCAATGTACTTGCCCACCACCGCAATCCTAACCTTCCGCGACGGATTCACCACCCGGTCCACAAACGCCTTCCATCGCGTCAAGTCAGGCTCCGGCGTCACCAACCCAAGCTGCTTGCACACCAGCGCATCCAGCTTCTCCCGCCTCAACATCAGCGGCAATTCATAAATCGAATGCTTCACGTCCCGCGCCTCGATCACCGCCTCCACCGGTATGTTCGTGAACAACGCAATCTTCTCCCTCACATCCTGCTCCAGCGGAAACTCCGTCCGGCAGATCACCACCCCAGGCTCAATCCCGATCTCCCGCAGCTTCGCCACCGACTGCTGCGTCGGCTTCGTCTTCAACTCCCCAGCCGCCTTGATGTACGGCACCAGCGTCACATGCACAAACAGACAGTTCTCACGCCCCACCTCATGCCGGAATTGCCTCATCGCCTCCAGAAACGGCAATCCCTCAATGTCCCCCGTCGTCCCCCCAATCTCCGTAATGATCACATCCGCCTTCCCCGTCGCCGCCACCTCACGGATCCGCGACTTGATCTCATCCGTCACATGCGGAATCACCTGCACGGTCTTCCCAAGATAATCCCCGCGCCGCTCCTTCTCCAGCACGCTCGTGTAAATCTGCCCGCTCGTCAGATTGTTGATCCTCGTCAGCGGCCCGCTCGTGAACCGCTCATAATGCCCCAAATCCAGGTCCGTCTCCGCCCCGTCATCCAGCACATACACCTCCCCATGCTGATACGGACTCATCGTCCCAGGATCCACATTCAAATACGGATCAAATTTCTGCAGCATCACCCGCAAACCACGGTGCTCCAGCAACGTGCCCAACGACGCCGCCGTCAGACCCTTGCCCAGCGAACTCACCACACCACCCGTGAAGAAAATGAACTTCATGGGCCCCTCACAACGACGGATGCCCATGCCGCGCAAGGACAAAACCACTCCCCCCTCCATTTACCCACCCAAACCAAGCAAAGTGACACGGGCGTCCCGCCTGTGACCTCAACGCCGCACCAGGCAAAGTGCCACGCGCGTCCCGCCCGTGACCTCAATGCCAATGCCTCATCGCCGAAACCCGCAGCACGTCCCGGCCTTGTCTCCGCACCAGCTACCCACCCCACAAGCCTTTCCCACTTCTCACTTCTCACTTCTCACTTCTCACTTCGGAAGATGCACCTTGATTTCACTCCCCCCCACAGCCTATGTCGCCCGCAAGATGAGCATCCCCCTCGAAGACAATTTTGAAGACATCATCGGCAAGGCCCAGCGCGGCCTCAGCCTCAACTCGGAAATGCTCGCCGCCCAAGCAGGCATCTCCCCCGAAGAACTCGAAGCCCTCCGCGCCGGCACCGTCGACGAAACCTCCGCCCGACTCGTCGCCGCCACCCTCGGCCTCCACGCCGAAAGCCTCCTCGCCCTCGGCCGCCACCAGTGGCAACCCAACCCAGTCTCCCTCGACGGGCTCCTCGTCTTCAACACCGCATGGCGCGACATGACCGTCAACGCTGCCATCGTCTTCGACCCAGCCAGCAAACACGCCGCCATCATCGACACCGGCGCTGACGCCGCCCCCATCATCGCCGCCGTCGCCACCCACGGGCTCACCCCATCCCTCATCCTCATCACCCACACCCACCCGGACCACATCGCCGCCCTCCCAGCCCTCCGCGATGCCTACCCAGACGCCAAGGTCTTCGTCGGTCACGGCGAACTCTTCAAAGACGCCCACCCAGTCTCCCCCGGCCACGTCTTCTCCCTCGGAGCCGTCAGCGTCGAAATCCGCGAAACCTCCGGCCACGCCGTCTGCGGCATGACCTACCTCTTCCACGGGCTCGCCTCCCCAGTCGCCTGCGTCGGCGACGCCCTCTTCGCAGGCTCCATGGGCGGCGGCATGGTCTCATGGACCCGCGCCCTCGAAACCAACCGCAAGGAACTCTTCTCCCTCCAGGACCACACCGTCGTCGTCCCCGGCCACGGCCCCCTCACCACCATCGGCGAGGAAAAAGCCCACAATCCCTTCTACCCCGAATTCAAATCCCCTAACTGACCCCACACATCATGTCCCAGAAAATCGCCTTCGTCGGAGTCGGACGCATGGGTGCCAATATGGCCCGCCGCGTCCACGAAATCGGTTACCCAGTCACCGCCGTCTACGACGTCAATCAATCCGCCGCCTCCGAACTCGCCGCAGAAATCGGTGCCAAAGCCTGCGACTCCCTCGCCGAGGTCACCGCCCTCGCCGATGTCATCTTCACCGTCGTCACCAACGACGCCGCCATGCGCGCCATCTTCGCCACCTCCGGCGACTCGCTCCTCACCAACGCCTCCAGCCGCACCTTCATCAACTGCGCCACCCTCAGCCCGCAGCTCCACATCGACCTCGAAAAAGCCGCCGAAGCCGCCGGCGCTCACAGCATCGAAGGCTGTATGGCCAGCTCCATCCCCCAGGCCCGCGAAGGCACCCTCCAACTCATGATCGGCGGCCGCCGCGAGGTCTTCGACTCCGTCGCCCCGCTCCTCCAGAAAATGAGCGCCGTCCTGACCTACGTCGGCCCAGCCGGTAAAGCCGCCGAAGTCAAAGCCCTCGTCAACATGGTCATGAACATCAACACCGCCGCCCTCGCCGAAGGCCTCGGCCTCGGCGCCGCCCTCGGTCTCGACCTCGAAATGCTAACCAAAGTCTTCAGCGTCACCGGCGCCAACAGCCGCGTCCTCCAGACCGACGGCGAAGACATGCTCAATCGCGATCACTCCTGCTTCTTCAGCGCCGAACACGCCGCCAAAGACAGCCACATCGCCCTCGACCTCGCCATCCAGAAGGGCCTCAACCTCCCCCTCGCCGCCGCCACCGCCGCCCAGTTCTACCGCATGGTCGCCGCCGGCCTCGGCGACCTCGACAAGTCAGGCATCGCCGAACTCACCTTCCCAGGCCGCCACGCCAATCCATAACAAGCAAAGTGGCACGGGCGTCCCGCCTGTGACCTCAATGCCGTCGTCTCCATATAGAGACCCCTAGCAAGAACACCAGCCCCGCACCTTCGGCGGGCCTCACCAACCGCGCAGAGGAGTTCAATCCTCCTCCAGCGCATCCCACCCTTCCGGCAGCTTCAGCCCGATCTCCTCAAACTCCCGCGCCGCCCGCGTCCGCCGCTCTTCCTTCCACTGCCCGTACGCCGCACGCTGATCCGGCCGCAGCACGGCCTCAATCGCAGCGTCCCGGTCCCCTCCAGGCGCAGCCTCACCAGTCACTCCCTCTATCTGCATCTGCGGATCAAAATCCCGCGCATTCCGCGCCATGATCCCGAACACCTGATCCTGCTGCGCCTCATCCAACCCCACCGTCCCGTTCAATCGCTGCATCTTCCAGTCCGCTTCCTGCTCCACCCGCCCAGCCTTCTCCTCCAGTCGCTCCCGGCGAAACGCCGTCAGCTTCTCCCCGCTCAGCTGCCCCTCCATAAATCCATCAATCCCGTCATCCCAGCGCTGCCCACGCGACGCCTTCGCAAAATCCGTAAACTGCGACTGCTCCCCGAACGCCGCC
>CANHUG010000275.1 GCA_947462995.1 Verrucomicrobiales bacterium
GTCGAGATTCCCATTCACCTTCCCGCTCACCTCCAGATTGGCCACCTTCAGATTCTGACCCTCCAGCCAAGGCTTCACTGTCCCTTCTGTCAGGATCTTCGATCCGCTGATGCGCCCCTCAGGAATACTGGGATCAAAATAAATCTGAGGTACTGGCGAGTACAGGTTGAAGAGCCGAAGCTGATTACTCTCGCCCTCCAACTCCATCTGCGGAACCGGGTGCGCAACCCCCGGGTCCGTCCGCTCCCACCTCCAAAACGGATATTCCCCCAGACTGAGGAACGAAACCCGTTCGGTCAAAAAGTCGTCCGTTCCCGGCATCACGAACTCATCCGCCTTGAGAATGAGCCCATTCCCCGCATTGTCCGTGTTCAGCCAAAGACTGTTGCCATCACTCGAAACCCCGTCAGCTGCCCGCAAAGGCAGCGTCGGAATCAGCAGGAAGCAGGAAGCAGGAAGCAGGAAGCAGGAAGCGAGGATGCGTCATAGCGTCAATAGTCGTTTCCTGACGATAACACCCGTCCCTGAATCACACCACATAAATCTCACCAATTGTTTCGACCCCCATTCGTTAGCCATTAATGAACCCCTCCACACACCTCACATCCAGCCTCTCCACTAACCCCCTCTCCCCACCAGACCTCGCGCCATCGCGCGAGACCCACTCCCCCAACACAACCACCCCCGCCAAACCCCATTCCTCCCATTTCCTCATAATTCCTATCATCTCACACCTCAGAAACCATCCGTGCCCATTCGTGAAATCCGTGGTTCAAAACTCCACCCCTCTGCATGTCCCACGTGCCCCGTCCTTTCCCAACACCCTCTCCGACCAAGCCCTTCGCGTCCTCGCGTGAGACTCCCTCTCCGTTTTCGCCCTTCGAACCAGACCCCTCTCAAATCCCCATCCCCCCTCCCAACACCCCCTCCTTCACCGTTCCGCATTTTACTATTTACTATTTTCAATTCTCAATTTCCCCGCCCCCCACCCGCCACAACCCGGCTCACCACCGGGGTCGGCCGCCGCAAGGCTGCCTTCAGAGGAATGACCGTCGATCCGCTGGCTCGCCAGCGGGGGACAGAATCCGGCTTACGAAGGTGCAGCACTTTTTCCTCCTCCCCTCTCCTCCCTCCAAAAACACCCGCCCTTCTCTCATCCTCAACCACTTCCACTCCCCCTACTCCCCTCCCCCAACTCCCCCGGAATCCCCTCAGCACCGAATTGCTGTTTGACAGATCGCGCTCTTAAGCTAATCTCCGCCTCCCCGCCCCCGGGCAATTTCTGGACCCCATTGATTTTCAACGACAAATGAAAACCGTCTCCGCAAAAGCTGAGGACATTCAGCGCAAATGGTATCTCATCGATGCCAAAGATCGCGTCCTCGGCGACGTCGCCGTCGAAGCCGCCAATATCCTCCGCGGCAAAAATAAAGTCACCTACACCCCGCACATCGATAACGGCGACCACGTCGTCATCATCAACGCGGACAAGGTCGTCCTCACCGGCAAAAAGGAAATCAACAAGGTCTACCACCGCTTCTCCGGCTACGTCGGCGGTCACCACGTCGACTCCCCTCGTTCCCTTCGCGCTCGCCGCCCGGAACAAATCGTCCTCCTCGCCGTCCGCGGCATGATCCCTCACAACCGCCTCGGCCGCCGCATCTACACCAAGTTGCGCGTCTATCGCGGCGAAAAACACAGCCACGAGGCCCAACAGCCCATCGTGCACCAGTTCTAAGCCACCCTCGCTCAACCCTTCAGCCTCATCCATCCCATGGCAGAAACAGTTTACGCCGCAACCGGCCGCCGCAAAACGGCCAGCGCCCGCGCCCGCCTCACCGCCGGTGAAGGCCACATCACCATCAACGATCGCTCGTTCGAAGACTACTTCACGACCGAAACGATGCGCAATGCCGTCCTCGCACCCCTCCAGGTGACAGGCAACGCCAACAAATACGACATCATCGTCTCCGCCGTCGGCGGCGGTCTCAATGGCCAGGCCGGTGCCGTCCGCCTCGCCATCGCCCGCGCCCTCCTCAAAGTCGACGCAGGCTTCCGCATCCAGCTTAAAGAAGGCCGCCACCTCACCCGTGACGCCCGCGCCAAGGAACGGAAGAAATACGGTCAGCCAGGTGCCCGTAAGCGCTTCCAGTTCAGCAAGCGCTGATCTGCAATCTCGCTCTTCTCTCAGGCGGCACCCCCACGGGTGCCGCCTTTTTTCTTTCCCAAACGCCTTCCCTCACCCATTCCTCTCCTCTCCCCTCTCACCATGAAAGCCCTCATCCCAGGTGGCCTCCTCCTCGCCGTCGAAGGCATCGACGGCGCTGGCAAAACCTCCACCGCCGCACTCCTCGCCCAGTACTGCGGCGAACGCGCCATCGCCTGCACCCTCTCCAAAGAACCCACCAGCCTCAAATGGGGCACCGAACTCCGCCGCTCCGCCCAGGCTGGCCGCCTCACCCTCGACGAAGAACTCCGCCTCTTCCGCCTCGACCGCGCCATGCACGTCCGCGGCACCATCCAGCCTGCCCTCGACGCTGGCTGGATCGTCATCGTCGACCGCTACTACTGGAGCTCCGCAGCCTATCAAGGCGCACGCGGCGCTGACCCAGCCGCCCTCATCGCCGATCACGAATCCTTCGCCCCGCGCCCCGACGCCGTCCTCCTCCTCGACCTCCCCGCCGCCACAGGCCTCGAACGCATCCGCCGCCGCGGCGACATCCCCAACGCCTTCGAAGACCCAGCCGCTCTCGACAAAGCACGCGCCATCTTCCTCGACCTCGCTCGCCAGTTCCCAGAAACCGGCCATGTCATCGACGCCTCCGCTCCCGCCCGCGACGTCGCACGCCACTGCCTCACCATCATGCAGTCCCTCGCCACCCGCAAACTCGCCGGCAACCCCGCCGCCACCGCATGGTTTCTCAACGGCATCAGCTCCACAGAACCCTGATCCACCCCATACTCGCCGAACATCTCAAAAACCACTTGCGGCCCATCACCTCCTGTGGAAGGGTCGCCACCCTTCCGCCCGGCCCATTCCCGGGTCGGCATTCTTTTCGACGGCATCCTTTTCATCACCCAGACTGGCTTATGGCTTTCGCAATCATCAAAACCGGCGGTAAACAGTACCGTGTCTCCTCAGGCGACAAAATCGAAGTCGAAAAACTCGACGCAGAAGTCGGCTCCACCGTCTCCCTCGGCGATGTCCTCTTCTACGGCGACGAAGGCAGCTTCCGCATCGGTGACCCTCTCGTCGGCGGCGCTTCCGTTCAAGCCAAGGTCCTCGAGCAATTCCGCGCCGACAAGGTCACCAACTTCAAATACAAGCGCCGCAAAGGCTACCACCGCACCAAGGGCCACCGCCGCGCCATGACTCGCCTCCAAATCGAGTCCGTCACCGTCTGATCCCAAGGATCCCCCCAGCCCCTCCAACTTCCCTACTGATATGGCTCACAAGAAAGGTCAAGGTTCCGTCAAAAACGGTCGCGACAGCCGCAGCAAACGCCTCGGTGTCAAAAAATACGGCGGCCAACAGGTCATCGCCGGCAACATCATCATCCGCCAGCGCGGCACCAAATGGACCCCCGGTAAAGGCGTCGGCCTCGGCCGTGACTACACCATCTTCGCCGTCATCGCAGGCACCGTCCGCTTCGACCGCGAAGGCCGCCGCGTCAACGTCGACGAGGTCCTCACTGCCTGATCCCCCGCGGATCTCCAGTCCATCTCGCTCCTTTCAAAGGGCGGTCGGGTCTCCCGGCCGCCCTTTTCTTCTTTTCTCCTCTCTTCTCCTCTTCTCGTCGCTCCTCTCACTTCTCACTTCCCAACCGCCGGCGCATCCGCCGCAACCGAAGCACGGTACTCCGCCACCGCCCGGAAATAATCCGCCACCGACTCCACCTCCGACAATCGCGACTCAAACGTCCGCTGCTCCCGCAACTGCACCGCCAGCATGTCAGACGCCCCCTCCTCAAACCGATACCACTCCGCCTTCTCCAGCTCCGCCGCCAGTTCCACATTGCTCCGGTTCTGCCCGATCAATGACCACGCCGCCTCCAGCGCCGACGACGCATCCCTCACCTCCGCCGTGATCCGGTCCCTCGCAAACTGCGCCTCTCGCTTCAACCGCTCCATCTGCGCATTGATCGTCTCCAACCGCCCCTTCGCCTCGTTCCGCCCCAGCGGTATCTTCAACTCAATCCCAGCCTGCAACTCGGTCCGGTCAATGTCCTTGTACGGCTGATCCCCGAACTCCCGCGCCGCACTCACCCCGATATCCAGATTCGGCAGCAGATTGTTCCGCGCCAACCGCTCGTCCACCACCAGCTTGTCCATCGTCAGCTGTATCCGCCGCAACTCCGGCCGCCGCACCGACGCATTCAGCAAATCCACCGCCGTCCGCTTCTCATCAGGCGCCACCGCCACAGGAAACCCATCCGGCACCCGCTCACGACTCGCCACCACCGGCACATCATCCTCACCCCTCAGAAACAACGACAGCTCAATCGCCGCCGCCTCCAGCCGCCGCTGCGCACGCACCACCTCAATCGACCGGCTCAACACCAGCTGACGGTTGTCCGTCCTCACGATCGGAGCCACCAACCCTTCCGCAATCTGCGCCGCCAAAAGCCCGTCCCGCTCCTCCGCCACCCGCAGAATCTCCTCGCTGATCCTCAACCGCATCCCCGACGCCACCCAGTTCCAGTACGCCCGCGCCGCCGCCCTCACAAAATCCAGATACTGCCGCAGGATGAACGGATCCGCCAGCTCCACATCAATCCGCGCCTGCTGCACCGTCGCACGCCGCCGGTCAATCGCCCCGTCCCTCAGCAGATTCAGCCGCGCCCCGACCGTGAACTCCCCGTCCTCCTGCGTCCGCTCTTTGCTGTAATTCGGCAGCAATCCCCCAGTCAATCGGTACCCCCCGTACACACTCCCGCCCCAGAACGGCAGCGCCTGCTCCAACATCGCCCCCCCACTCTCCGCCCCGTAATACCCGCGCTGCAATCCTAACTTCGCCGACACCGACGGATCAAACGCACCCAGCGTCTGCCGCAGCCGCCCCGTCGCAATGTCCTGCTCGATCAATGCCGCCAGCCACGGCGGATAACGTTTCATCACCGCAGCCAGCACCTCATCCAGCAGCAACGGTGCCACTTTCCGCTCCGCCACCCGCGTCTCCCCAGCTTTCACCACCGCCCCAGGCTTCACCGCCTTCTCCACCTTCCCTTCCTTCACCACCGCCGCACCTCCCTTCGCCTTCCCTCCTCCACCCTTCCCCGGCGCTCCCGCCGCCACCCCGCCAAACACCAGCACCACCCCCACAGGCAGCAATCTCCTCACATTCCACAGGTCAGACGCATGCATGGGCCAGAATGTCAGGATTTTTTGAATTTGTCCGA
>CANHUG010000276.1 GCA_947462995.1 Verrucomicrobiales bacterium
ATCGGAAGCCGAACCTGCTGCTTGACATCCTTCATAGGAGCCGGTGGTCGAGCGAGGTCACGAGCGACACCACCGGAAACCACACCCACCAAATTCGCACCCCGCAATGGGTGCCGGCTTGTAGCCGGTGGTTGAGCAACGCGACACCACCGGATTGCCGCCCCCACCCCCACCGCCCCCACCCCCACCGCCGCCATCCCCGCACCCTATCCCGCCCAATTCCGCCCGATCCACCCTATCCGTCCGTGCTCGTCATCCCCATCAGCGACAATCTCGCCGCGTGGCTGGCTCCTCTCCACCGCCGCGGCCGGGTCGTTCCCTACTGCCGCCAACACCGCGAAATCACCGCCCTCGCGAAATCCCTCGGCATCCCGTGGCCGCGGAACGTCCTGCGCCACTCGTTCATTTCCTACCGCATCGCCATCGTGAAGAGCGCCGATCAGGTCGCCCTCCGCGAGCCTGTTGAAAAACCCGGACCGGGAGCGCGGCGAGTCATTTTTTCTCAGGACGAGGCGCAACGCTGCCATGTGGAAAATGGGCCGCCGCCCGCAGAGGCACCCTCTCCAACTCACAACGCATCCACATCCTTCCACACCATCAAACCCACACCCGCTCCCGGTCCCGGATTTTCATCAGGCTCCTGAGCCGGCAATTCCCCCGCTATCATCTTCCGGCACTACCGGGAACTGACAACAGAGGAGACGGCGAGGGAATGGTTTGGGATTGGACCGAGGCTGGCGGCGACAATGGCGACGCATTGACAGGCTGGGATAGCCCCGGCAACCTCATGAGATTGATCTCTTGGAATGGATGTTGCCAAGCATCACCGCAGTTTTCGCAAGAAAATCACAATGGGAACGCGTGGACAGCAACGCTGACTCAATCTGTAAACACAGCCGCACTTGAACCGACCTCTCGTGTTTGCACCGCCATGTCATGAAGGTCTGATTCTCCACGCCCGCCATGGCCGCGAACTTCGGCGCGCTCAAGCCGCTGCGCTCGAACTCCTGCACGAGTTCAATCTGCCGCTGTGCCGGCACGACGGCGCGGCCTCCACGTTCTTCTTGAGGTCTGATTCAAGCATGTGTGCCGCTATCTACCTGCGATGGCATCGATATCCGCTAGCTCACTTTTAAGCCTGCGCGTGGTGCAGCCGTTAGCTGTACCAAGCCTCAGGCTGAGATGCAGTCCGCCGCCCCCACCGTGGCTAACCCTGTTCACGAGAAATTCGCCCTGGGATTTCAAACCGCCAGTTAAAAACGATGAAACCGTGGATTAGCCGTGAGGATTATTAACCAATTGCTCCTCAAAAGCGCACGAAAACGCCGACCTCCGCTGTCTAACTACAAACATGATCGAATCAAAAAACCAAGCATGAAACCAACCAAAAATATCCCTACATTTACCAGCGCAAGAGCTACAGAGCGAGAAAAGCTGTAAGAAGCGAATTCACGCTCATCTAGATCCACCTTCCTTTCATGAATCGAAAATGCAACCTGAATAGTTGGCAAAAGGACCAAAAAACAAACCCCAGGAGGCACGTCAAAGTCAAACACCGGCAATGCGGCTAGAGCGAATACTGCGACGCAAATATTAAACAAATACAAACGTCTGGATACACCTAGCCATAGACAAAATGAGGTTGTCATTTTCGTGATGTTCCTAATTTATCAGCTTTCGCCTTCGCAATTGCTGCATCTGTAGCTGCTCCAATTTTTGGGATCAACTTTGCGAGCGCAAATGCACCAGTCGGGTCCCAACATTTGATCGGCTCGCAAATCTTTTCTGAATATATTCTGCTTTGGTAAAGGTTTGCGGCTTTGCCAAAAGAAGGTCCAATCGGATCTCCGACTCCAAAAGACCCTCCGACTCCACTACCGGTGCCAGGCGCTGCGAAAGAAAACCCCCCGCTCAATCCTCTTCCTTCCGACACTGCAACACCCCCTCCTTGTGAGACAGTCGTTCCGGGACCAATATAAGTGAGATTACCGCCGCCTATTACAATACCAGACCCAACCCCAATCTCACCAATCCCCATCCCAATCTTGACTGTTACACTTACAGTAATACACATATCAAAATCAGGCCAATACCACTTTCCAGAAGCAAGTTTGGAAATCACAAGCGAGACCTCAGCACCTCCTGTCAACCCTCCAAGAGTAATTGCGGCTCCTAACGACACTCCGAGTCCAATGTCTAATCCGTAAACGTCAAGACCCAAGAAGTCCAAGCAGTCGTTCGCATCATTCCCCACCATCCCATACAGGTTCAGCCCACCCCGCTCTCCAATCGGATCCCTGTTCAGCCACCGCCCCGCGCCCGGGTCGTAGAACCGATAGCCGTAGTAGTTGAACCCACTGTCCACATCACGCAGCTTCGAGCTGTAGTGGAACGGCAGGAGATCCGCCCACGGACGGCTCGCAGGAAGTCCCGGAGGCTGGTTCTCGGTCGGCGTGTTCAGGCCCCATGCCCGCACCTCGCGCCCGAACGCGTCGTATTCATAACTCGCCACCAGCTGGCCCGTCACATTGCCTTTGGTTGACTTGAACTGATAGTAATGCCGCACATTCCCCATGTGGTCGGCGAGCGGCACATGCACTTCCGCGCCACCGGTGCCGTACGAGTAACTCTGCACCGCCCCCGTCTGCAGCCATGCCACGCCCCCGACTCCACCGGCACGCATCCAGTCGCTCCGGGCATACAGACTGCTCCCAACGTCCGGACGCCACACGCACGACCACTTCCGGCTGTGGAATGTGCCATTGGTATTGAGCTTCGCGATCATGATCAGCTTCCAGCCGTCCCTCTGATATCCCTCAACCTCGGGCTGGTCAACCCCGCGTGTCACCTTCCGCTCCACCGGGAGCCTGCTGAAAAACCAGGACCGTTAGCGCGGCGAGTCATTTTCCCTCACGGCAAGGCGCGACGAGGGAGAAGGTTAGCACCTTCGACCAACAACAGCTTCTGGAAACCCCTCTGGGACAACAACCTCCTCGCCCATGTCTCTCGCTGCCTCTTCGACAGCCTCATCCGCTTCCCGCAATCAGGTCGTCAGGCGGTGTGGGAAAGCCGACTTCCGCCAGCTTGATGGCTGCCCAGGTGCCTTTGCGGGCAAGGGCGACACAGGGATCGATGATGGCAAGGTCATCGGTTTCCGGAATGCGAACCACGTTTTCATCATGCAGATCATGGACAAGCACCCCAGTGACTGGGTGGAGGTAGGCGAAGTAGCCGTCGTCACGAACACCATTGTGCATCAACTGCACAGGAGCGAAGCCCATCGCAGCCATGAGGTCGTCCGTCTCGGGTTTGGTCACCGGCGGTCTGCTCGTATCCACCTCGACGTGAGGCTGCGAAACCACGGGTGCCACCTCTTTGTTCCTTGAGTTGATGGAGAATCCTTCGAGGCGGTAGGCAGTCTCGGGGAAGAGTACCGCGTGGAGACGCATGCGCACAAGGTAATCCCCGAGCGTGCTGGAGTTCACACAGTGGAAGAGTCGCTTGAACCAGCGCCCAAGGTCCGGGTCGTAATAGACTTGGTGTTCGGCACCGCCACGTCTGCCTTGGGAGTCCCAGAATCCATTGAAACGACCTTCCTCCAGCACGAAGCCGCTTCCCTCCGCCCATGCGGTAATTGCCTTGCGTCCAGCACGATCAAGCGGCCCCAGACGACTCAGCTCCCGGAGCTGTTCCGCGAGCTGCGGGATTTCAGATAGTCGTAGCCTTTGAGCGCCTGCGCGGTAGTGACCTTCGGCCTCTTCGAAACCACAACCGCCGTGGCCTTTGTCGCCGGAGACTTCGGCACGGGCACGGAAATATTGAAGAGCGGCTTCGACGGGGTGAATGGCATGACGGTGATTCGATCTTATTTGAAACGCCTGAAGGGTCAAGCCGGGAAGCACCCGATCACTCCCGGAACCATCGCGGGCTCCGAAAGGACGCCGCTCAGGCTCAGGATCGGGAACTTGGCAATCGGGCATGGCTGTGTTGCGGAGGCAAGCTGAAGTTGATGTGGAATCCTTCAAAGAACCAGGCGGCACAGCGCATGGTCCGGGGACGTCGGTGACACTGACAGGATGGATCGCATCGAATCACTGCTTTTCAACGAAGGCTGAGTATCATTAACAAGGCTCCCTCTTCCGCACCGGACCGCGAAGCGCCGCTCCCGCCTGCCTCAGATCGTGCCGGACACCCGGACCCTACACTCCCGCGGCAATTTCGGCTAGGTTTGGTGACGGCCAAACGACTCCCGACAAGCACGCAGAACGTGACCCGCTGGCCTACCTTCAAGGTCATCTGCGCGGGGTTGAAGGCGGCGAATCGGCCCCCGGCAGGTCGAGCAGATCTATCGTGCCGTTACGCTCTAGATCTTCACCACGTTGAATCCAATTGGCAAGGTTGCGGAGGACGAGATCGACCCTAGTTCCCGTTAGTGCCGTGCCACCTGCAAGCACGAAAAAGTCCCCACGAAATTCCCCCTTAGTTGGACTAAATGAGGCGGAAATCGGACGAGCAGGGTCAGCGACAATCGAAACGAAGAAGGCGTGATTTCCGAATGCCCAGTAGAGGTCAACGAGAGCTAATTCTGTGATAGCGGTTGCCTCCGAACCCTCAGAAGCAAGCTGGTGAATGGTTGTAAACCAATGATCTCTCCCGACCTCACGAGGTCCGTATCGCAAGACAAGGTTTTGCGCTGCTGGGGTTGGATTTATGTCATTCATTGTCAATTCGGCTCTCCCTCGATTTGGGCACGCGTCCCCCTCCAACAATGTCAAGTGGGCTGATGTCAGCCTGAACCTTGATGTCGGCATGACCCGCCTTGGTGGCCGTGTTGAGGCGCGGTTTTCCGGCTATATTTACGTCGATGTAAAAATCAGCGTTCTTTGCTCCAGTCATCTTCCTGATGGCGTCTGGGTTGACGGGCTCGATAGTCGTTGTTGTCGTAGAGATGCCTGCGCCCTTTTTAGGATCATAGGGGATGCCCTGCTTCTTTGCCGTTTTTGCGTCGGCTTTGCTTAAGAAGCGCCGCACGATCTCTTGCCCTCCCCCCTCTGCGCCTCCGCCCCCCTCGAACAACTCCTTCGGCGTCGGGCAAGTGTTGTGCACAAGGATCCCCGCAGGACCGACACGGTACACGTGCTCGTACTCCACTTCGAGATTCCATGTCGCCGCGTCGGCCTCGGGCAGATTCGCCAGCACGGCCACCGTTTCCCCGCGCCATGCCGCCAGCGCCTCGCCCGCCGCCAGCTCGCCGGCTCCGATCCACGCCCCGCGCGTCACCGACCACACCGGATGCCCGGACGTCACCCGCAGGCAACTGACCTCCCCAGCCACACTCACATGCAGCGCCCGCAGGCCATGATTCCGCTC
>CANHUG010000277.1 GCA_947462995.1 Verrucomicrobiales bacterium
GGAGATCCGGAAGCAGGTGGGGAACCGGAAGGTGGTGTGCGGGGTGAGTGGCGGGGTGGACAGCACGGTGCTGGCGGTGCTGCTGCACGAGGCGAAGGTGCCGTTGCGGGCGGTGTTTGTGGATCACGGGTTGCTGCGGAAGGACGAGGCGGCGGAGGTGCAGGCGAATTTTGCGCGATTGGGGGTTCCGATCGAGACGGTGTATTGTGCGGATCGTTTTCTGGGGGCGCTGGCTGGTGAGACGGATCCTGAGAAGAAGCGGAAGATCATCGGGAACCTGTTCCTTGATGTGTTCTGGGATGCGATTGGTGAGGAAGTGGAATTGTTTGCGCAGGGGACGCTGTATCCTGACGTGATTGAGAGTGCGAGCAGCGGGAGCATTGCGAGCAAGATCAAGACGCATCACAACCGGGTGGACCGGATTCTTGATCTGCAGAAGGAGGGACGGGTGCTGGAGCCGCTAGCGGATTTGTTCAAGGATGAGGTGCGGGCGCTGGGCGCGGTGCTGGGAATTGATCACGACATTCTGTGGCGGCATCCGTTTCCGGGTCCTGGGCTGGCGGTGCGGTGTCCCGGGGAGGTGACGGAGGAGAAGCTGCGGATCATCCGGGAGTGCGATGCGATTTACATGGAGCGGCTGCGGGCGACGGGTTGGTATGAGAAGGTTTGGCAGGCGTATGCAGCGCTGATTCCGGTGAAGACGGTGGGGGTGAAGGGTGATGAGCGGAGTTACGAGTGGGCGATCAGTATTCGGGCGGTGACGAGCGAGGATGCGATGACGGCGGACTGGGCGAGGATGCCGTTTGAGGTGCTGGCGTCGATATCGAATGAGATTCTGAATAATGTGAAGGGGATCAACCGGGTGCTGTACGATATCAGCACGAAGCCGCCGGCGAGCATTGAGTGGGAGTGATCGGGGAATGAATCGAACGAACGCAACCAGAGCAGACATGAACAAGAACGACCTAGCAATTGGCATTGATATGGGCGGAACGACCGTGAAGTACGGCGTGGTGCGCGGGCATGAGATCATTCACGAGTGCGAGGCGCTCGAGACGAAGCAGTTTGACGGGGCGAAGGGCTTGCTGCCGAAGCTGATCGAGGAGATCAACGCGTTGCAGAAGCAGTGGCCGATTCGGGCGGTGGGGATGGGGGTGCCTGGGTTCACGGATATCCGGACTGGTTATGTGCATGAGTTGACGAATGTGCCGGGATGGCTGCGGGTGAAGGCCGGGGTGGTGCTGACGAAGGGGACGGGGTTGCCGGTGACGGTGGAGAACGATGCGAATGCGATGTGTTATGCCGAGTGGGCGCACGGGGCGGGGAAGGGAGCGGAGAACATGATTGCGGTGACTCTGGGGACGGGAGTGGGCGGCGCGCTGGTGATCAACGGGCAGTTGTACCGGGGATCGGCGTTCGGGGCGGGAGAGATCGGGCAGATGAGCATTGATTACCGCGGGGTGATGGGGGAGCACGGGAATGCAGGGGCGCTGGAGAAGTATGTGGGGAACCGGGAGACGGCGGCGCGCGCGGCGGCGTTGTACCGGAAGGCCGGGCAGAAGGTGAAGGCGGAAGAATGTCCGCCGCACGTGCTGGCGGCGGCGGCGCGGAAGGGGGATCCGGTGGCGATGGCGGTGTGGGATGAATTCACGACGCGGCTGGCGGCGGGTTTGAGTGCGTGTGTGTGGCTGCTGAATCCCGACCGAATTGTGGTGGGTGGCGGGGTGGCGCGGGCAGGGTCGATTGTGTTCGAGCCGTTGCGGCGGAAGATTCGCGAGCAGGTGGCGGAGCCGTTTCACAAGCAACTGAAGATTGTGCCCGCGAAGTTCAGCAATGACGCGGGGATTATTGGTGCGGCGGCGGTGGCGCTGTCGCGGTTGCCGTGAGTGGAGGGATGGCTGAGGGGATGGGCGGGGGTGGAGGAGACAATTGTTTTGGGGCTGGCTGAAGGCAGGGAGCTGTATTTTTCGGCGAAGCCAGTTCACTTTGGGGGAGGTAACTGCGCTTCCCAATCAGCAGCCGCGGCGGTGTCACCCTTGGTCTTCAGTCGGGAGGGGGTTTTCAGGGACTGAGGATAACAAACGAGTGGCTTCAACAACTGAATCTGAGGACGAGGGTGTTGAGGACGCAACCCGGTTCGGGTTAGGGGCGGTGACAGCGCGGGGTTAGGTGACGAGTTGGGGGCTGTCTGATGCGAAGACGCGAAGGGCTTGCAGGAAGAGATGAAAGTTAGAAGTGAGAAGAGGGGCTTGTGGGGAGGGCGGGGTCGGAGGGATGCTTGCAGGCGTGCTCCGCACGCAGGGAGAGCTGTGATGGCTCACAGCAGTCCAGAGCCTGCGGCTGCTGGTTCGGAGGCATGTTGCGCCCCTTCAGGGCTTGGTGATTTATGTTATTAGTTACCTGGGGCGATGCCCCAGGCTGGTATGGAGTTGCGCCGTTGGCGCGCAGGAAGGGGGCGCGTGGGGAGAGCGCGAGTACGGAGCCTCGCGTGCCCGGTGCTGGTTCGGAGAGGGGCGTGTGGGGAGGGCTTGTAGGCGTGCTCCGCACGCAGGGAGAGCTGTAATTCTGACAGCAGTCCAGAGCCTGCGGCTGCTGGTTCGGAGAGGGGGGAGGGAAGTGAGAAGTGAGAAGTGAGAAGTGAGAAAGGGCTGGTTGGGAGGGCGTGTGGGGAGAGGGGCGGGGTCGGAGGGGGGCGGGTAGGCGTGCTCCGCACGCAGGGAGAGCTGTAATTCTGACAGCAGTCCAGAGCCTTCGGCTGCTGGTTCGGAGAGTGGTTTGTTAGAGGCCGCTGAGGGGGAGGTCGTCGAGGTCGAGTTCGCGGATGCGGCCGTCCTGGGATGCCTGGATGAGGAGGCGGGGTTCGATGATGAGGGCGGTGAGCCAACCGCCGGCCCATGCGCTGGTGTCGATGCAGGTGGTGTGGCCGAAGTGTTTGGGGATGCCGGAGCGCTGGGCGGTGTGGCCGACGATGAGGGATTTGCCGGAGAAGTGAGGTTCGGCGTCTTCGGAGAGGAACTGCCAGAAGAGCCAGTCGGGCGTCTGGTTAGCGAAGGAGATGTCGGGTGCGGCGTTGGCGTGGGCGAAGCAATGGGAGTCGGTTTCGAAGGAATCGAGGAGCGCGTTTTCGAGGAAGTCCCAGTGGTCTGGGGTGACGTGGGAGAGACGCGGGAACCATGAGTCTGGGGCGTAGGATTCGAGCGTCTGGCGGCCGCCGTGGTGACGCCATGATTTTTCGAGTTCCGGGTTGAGCCGGGCGTCGAGCATCATGAGTTCGTGATTGCCCTTGAGAGGTTTGAGGGAGCACTCGTTGCGGAGCTGCATGAGGCGGTCGATGACCCCGCGGGAGTCTGGGCCGCGGTCGACGTAGTCGCCGAGGGTGATGACGACGTCATCGGAGGCCGGGCGGAGTTCTTCGAGGAGGATATCGAAGGCGTGGCGGCAGCCGTGGATGTCGCCGATGGCGATGGTTCTCACGGGGAGAAGGAATCGGCCGTTTTGAAGCGGGGATTCTGGCTGAGGAAGCGGAGCGGGTTCTGGTAGAGGAGACCGTCGATGAAGGCGGCGGAGTAGCCTCGGCGGCGCATTTCGAGGGCGGTTTTGGGGACGGCGAGCGGGTCGCTGTGGCCCCAGTCGCAGGCGCTGTTGAGCCAGAGCCGTTCTGAGCCGTAGAGTTCCATCATGTCGATGGCGCGGTTGGGTGTGGCTTTGCTTTCGGGGTAGAGCGTGATGCCTGCCCAGAAGCCGGCGTCGAGGACGAGGGGGGCGGTGTGTTCTTCGACGTGGTCGATGATGACCTGTTCCGGGCGGATGCGGCTGTGGTTGCGGAGGGCGTCGAGGATGAGCTTGGTGCCTTTGAGTTTGTCTTCGAGGTGTGGGGTGTGGACGAGGACGAGCTGGTTGTGATCGGCGGCGAGCTGGATGTGTTTTTCGAGGATGAGGAGCTCGTTGCGGCTGTTTTTATTTAGGCCGATTTCGCCGATGCCGAGGACATTGGGTTTAGCGAGGAGGTCCGGGATGAGGGAGATGACCTCGTCTGCGAGGACGGTGTCTTCGGATTCCTTGGGGTTGATGCAGAGCCAGCAGTAGTGGGGGAGGAGGTATTTGTTAGCACGGCGCGGTTCGTATTCCGTGAGCTGGAGGAAGTAGTCGAAGAAGCCGTGTTTGTTTTTGCGGTCGTATCCGGCCCAGAAGGCTGGTTCGCAGACGGCGACGCAGCCTGCGGTGACCATGGCCTGGTAGTCGTCGGTGGTGCGACTGACCATGTGGCCGTGGGGCTCGATGTAGCGCATGGTGGGTAGGGGTCGGGGGAGTGCGTGCGGGAGCGGGAGGAAGAGTCAGGGCATGCCGAGGGCCTTCCATGCGAAGGCGTACATGTCGGCGGTTTCCTCGAGTTGTTTGGCGGTGGGTTTGCCTGCGCCGTGGCCTGCGCGGAGGTCGACGCGGAGGAGCATGGGGGCTGGGCCTGCTTGGGCGTGCTGGAGTTCGGCGGCGAATTTGAAGCTGTGGGCAGGGAAGACCCGGTCGTCGTGATCGCCGGTGAGGACCATGGTGGCTGGGTAGCGCGAGCCTTTTTTGACGTTATGGAGCGGGCTGTAGGCGAGGAGGGTGGGGAAGTCGGCGGCGTTGTCGGGGCTGCCGTATTCTTCCTGCCATGCCCAGCCGATGGTGAATTTATGGAAGCGGAGCATGTCCATGACGCCGACGGCTGGGAGGGCGCAGCCGAAGAGGTCGGGGCGTTGGAGGAGACAGGCGCCGACGAGGAGCCCGCCGTTGGAGCCGCCGCTGATAGCGAGCCGTTCGGGTTTGGTCCAGCCGTCCTTGATGAGGAATTCGGCGGCGCCGATGAAGTCGTCGAAGACATTCTGTTTACGGTTTTTCATGCCGGCCTCGTGCCATGCCTGGCCGAATTCGCCGCCGCCGCGGAGGTTGACCTGAGCGTAGACCCCGCCGGCTTCGAGCCATGCGATTCTGCTGGCGCTGAAGGATGGGGAGAGACTGATATTGAAGCCACCGTAGCCGTAGAGAATGACGGGGAGGGCGGCGTTTTTGGCGGTGGATTTCTTATGCGTCACGAACATGGGGACGCGGGTGCCGTCTTTGGAGGTGAACCAGAGTTGTTCGACGACGATGTCGGAGGTATTGAAGGCGACCTTGGTTTCGTCGTGGAGGGTGGATTGCCCGGTGGCGGTGTTGTAGCGGTAGATGGCGCCGGGGGTATCGAAGCCGGAGACGGCGAAGAACGTTTCCTTGTCGTCGAATTTGCCGCCGAAGCCGCCGGCGCTGCCGAAGTTAGGGAGCTTGAGGGAATCGAGGGATTTGCCGGAGA
>CANHUG010000278.1 GCA_947462995.1 Verrucomicrobiales bacterium
AATTCCTCCGTCTCCCTACGCAGACCCCGGCTCACCATCTCCAACTGGCACGACGGCCCGCCCGGCCCCGACCTCCTCACAAGTCTCCGCCTCGCCCCCGCCATCCACGGCAGCGGTCTCCTCGAAGCCATCCCCGCATCCTCCCTCGAATCCCTAGCCGACCCCGACGACCGCAACGCCGACGGCATCTCCGGCCGCCTCAATATGGTCTGGAACCCGGATTCCCAATCCATGGTCCCAGGCCGCTTCGGCTGGAAAGCCAATCAGCCTTCCCTCCGCGCCCAGACCGCAGGTGCCTTCCTCGGCGACATCGGCCTAACCTCCCCGCCCGCCCCCACCGAAGCCCTCACACCCCCGCAACTCCTCCGCTTCGCCTCCTCCCCCTCCGGCGGCAGCCCGGAAGTCAGCGCCCGCATCTTCGACCGCGTCCTCCTCTACGTCCAAACCCTCGCCGTCCCCGCACGCCGCAACCTCGACAACCCAACCGTCCAGCGCGGCGAAGCCCTCTTCAAATCCCTCAACTGCGCCGCCTGCCACCTCCCGGACATCTCCACCGGTGACGCCCACCCGGTCCCCGAACTCCGCAACCAGTCCATCCACCCCTACTCCGATCTCCTCCTCCACGACATGGGCCCAGACCTCGCCGACGGCCGACCCGACTGGGCCGCCTCCGGCCTCGAGTGGCGCACGCCTCCTCTCTGGGGCCTCGGTCTCAACAAGGCCGTCAACGGCAACACGTTCTACCTCCACGACGGCCGCGCCCGTTCCCCCGAAGAAGCCATCCTCTGGCACGGCGGCGAAGGCACCGCCTCCCGCGACGCCTTCTCGCGTCTCCCCGCCCCCGACCGCGCCGCCCTCCTCGCTTTCCTCGACTCGCTCTGACCCCTCCTCGCCCTTGCCCGGCCCGGCCCTCGCTCCAAAGGTCCTCTCTCCCTTCCCGCCAAGGCCGCACCCATGCACATCCTCGCCTTCGAAACCTCCTCACCACGCGGCACCCTCGCCCTCTGGAACGATTGCGGCCCCGGCCTCATGGAAGAGTTCCAATCCGACCGCTCCCACAACTCTCTCCTCTTCGCCCCGCTCGCCCGCATCCTGCCCGACGCCACTGAACTCGAACTCGTCGCCGCAGGCACCGGCCCAGGCAGCTACACCGGGGTCCGCGTCGGTCTCTCCGCCGCCCTCGGCATCGCCATGGCACGCAATGTCCCCGTCGTCGGCATCCCTTCCATCTGCGCCCTCGTCCACGCCGCCGCCGAAGAACGCTACGCCGTCTGCGGCGACGCCCGCCGCGGCTCATGGTGGTTCGCCGAAATCGAACGCGGCCGTCTCGCCGCACACCCCACCCTCGGCTCCGCCTCCGAAATCGCCGCCCTCACCGCCGCCACCACCCGCCGCATCTACACCACCGACCCCTCCTCCCCTCCCTTCTGCGACGCCACCCCTTCATGGCCCCGCGCCGACCTCATCGCCCTCCGCGCCGCCGCCCTCACCGAACAGGAACTCCTCCGGCTCGCCGCCATCCCCCCGGAACCCATCTACCTCCACGCCCCCTTCATCACCCAATCCAAGCAACCAGTCTTCCTCCCGCCTCCCTGATTCCTCTCTTTCCAGCTTGTGACCGCCCCGTCACCATAGAATGAAACCCCACACGCCCCGCCACCACGGCCACTCCCGGCCCCCACCCAGCGCAGGCGTCGCTCCCAGATGATCCTTTCCAAAGAAATCCAACGCCGGCGTACCTTCGCCATCATCTCCCACCCGGACGCAGGGAAAACCACCCTCACCGAAAAATTCCTCCTCTTCGGCGGCGCCCTCAACCTCGCAGGCTCCGTCACCGCCCGCAAAAACCAGCGCTCCACAGCCTCCGACTGGATGGAAATGGAAAAACAACGGGGCATCTCCATCAGCTCCACCGTCCTTCAGTTCGAATACGGCGGCTGCGTCATCAATCTCCTCGATACCCCCGGCCACCGCGACTTCTCCGAAGACACCTACCGCGTCCTCACCGCCGTCGACGCCGCCGTCATGGTCATCGACGCCGGTAAAGGCATCGAAAGCCAGACCCGCAAGCTCTTCGAGGTCTGCCGCCGCCGCGGCGTCCCCATCTTCACCTTCATGAATAAACTCGATCGCCCAGCCCGCGATCCCCTCGCCCTCATGGACGAACTCGAAAGCGTCCTCGGCATCGCCGCCTGCGCCATGAACTGGCCCCTCGGCATGGGCACCCACTTCCGCGGGGTCTTCGACCGCCGCTCCTCCTCCGTCCACCTCTTCGAACGCACCGCCGGCGGAGCCTACCGCGTCCCACAACAGGTCGGCGGTATCTCCGATTCCTTCGTCGCTCAAAACGTCGAACCCTCAGACCTCGCCGCCGCCATCGACCAGCTCGAAATGCTCGACGTCGCCGGCGAATCCTACGACCAGGCCCGCGTCGCCCGCGGCGAGGTCACCCCCGTCTTCTTCGGCTCCGCCGCCAACAACTTCGGCGTCCAGCTCCTCCTCGACGCCTTCCTCGAAATGGCCCCTCCCCCCGGCCCGCGACTCTCCCTCGGTACCCCAATCCCCCCGGACGATCCCTCCTTCTCCGCCTTCGTCTTCAAAATTCAGGCCAACATGGATCCCCGCCACCGCGACCGGATCTACTTCCTCCGCATCGTCTCCGGCAAATTCGAACGCGACATGTCAGTCGTCAATACCCGCACCAGCCAGAAACTCCGCCTAGCCAACTCCCAGCGTCTCTTCGGCCGCGACCGCGAAACCGTCGACGAAGCCTGCGCCGGTGACGTCGTCGGCGTCGTCGGCAACTTCCCCCTCGCCATCGGCGATACCCTATCCGAAACCCCCGGCCGCCGCTTCGCAGAACTCCCACGCTTCGCACCCGAATGCTTCGCATGGCTCCACTCCTCAGCCATCTCCCACGCCAAACGATTCCGCGAAGGCCTCGACCAGCTCCTCGAAGAAGGCGTCGTCCAGCACTTCAGCCAGCCTAACGCCGCTCGCCGCGTCCCCCTCCTCGGAGCCGTCGGCCCCCTCCAGTTCGAAGTCGTTCAGCACCGGCTCCTCTCGGAATACAACGCCGAGTCCCGTCTCGAATCCGCCCCATGGTCCCACATCCGCTGGCTCCAGCACAAAGACGGCTCCCCAGTCACCGAATCCTCCATCAACCACACCAGCGACGCCATCTTCGCCATCGATGCCGCCGACCGCCCCGTCATCCTCCTCAGCTCGGAATGGCCCCTCCGCTTCTTCAGCGAACGCAACCCAGACCTCGAAATCCTCGACTCCCCACCCGCCCTCTAACCCCCCCTTCCAACACCCCATCTCGCTCTCCGCCCCGCGAACCCTCCCGTTCGCGCAACCATCCGTGGTCATCCGTGGTCAAAACCCCCACCACCCGTTCTGGAAACCATCCGCATCCCTCGTCTAATCTTCCCGGCTCCCACGTGTCCCAACGGGACACCGTATACCAGCCCAGAGCATCGCTCTGGGTCCGCCATCACCCCCACCACCCGCGTTCTGTAGGAACGCTGTATACCAGCCCAGAGCAACGCTCTGGGATAGGATAGCCGTATACCCTCAATCCCCCGCCACCTCTCCGATCCACTCGGCCACACCGTCCCATCTGAACGCGCGTTTCCCTCCATCCAATTTCCTTGCGCGCACCTCGCACTGAAATCCTTTGCTGCCACCCCGCATCCGAATGTGCTATTGCGTCCACATGCCGCAATCTCTCTCCAACATCCTCATCCACTTGATCTGGAGCACAAAAGACCGCCATCCGTGGCTCGAACCCCGCATTCGGGAGGAAACCCATGCCTTTCTCGCGAGCGCGGTGCGACAATGCGACTGCGAGGCCTATCGCGTCGGCGGCGTGTCGGATCATGTCCATCTGGCCGTGCGCCTTTCCCGCACCTTGTCCGTCGCGGACCTCGTGAAGGAGATCAAAACCGCTTCGAGCAAATGGCTCAAGGCCCACAACCCGTCACTAACGGACTTCTCATGGCAACTCGGCTATGGAGCCTTCTCCGTGGGAATGAGCCAGAAGGAAACCCTGCTCCACTACATCGACACCCAGGAAGAACACCACAAGACACGGACCTTTCAGGACGAATACCGCGACTTCCTGAAGAAATACGGAATCGACTATAACGAACACTACGTCTGGGACTGACCCCAATTCCCCAACGCCCTCGCCGTCCCCCGCAACCGCCACCGCACCCCATCCTCTCGCCCCAAAACCTCCACCCCGTGTCCCAACACACCCCCTCCTCTGATCGGCCCGGCTCCCCCGTGTCCCCCCCTTCCCATCGCTCACTCCACTCCCTTCGCGCCCCCTCCTCTGATCGGCCCGGCCTCCCCCGTGTCCCAACGGGACACCGTATACCAGCCCAGAGCATCGCTCTGGGTCCCCCACCACCCCCACCACCCGTGTTCTGTAGGAACACCGTATACCAGCCCAGAGCACCGCTCTGGGAAAGGGAAACCTCGGGTATCCTCCGGGACCCCCACCAGAACAACCCTTGCCTCCCCCCACACCATCCATTCATAAGAAGCGCCGAACATGACCCCTAACAACTCACTTCTCCTGCTTGATGGCGCAACCGGCACCGAACTCAACCGCCGCGGCATCGACACCGGCTTGCCCTTGTGGTCCGCCAATGCCCTCACCACAGACGCCGGCCTGAATGCCCTGCACCAGATTCACCTCGACTATCTGAACGCGGGCGCGGACATCATCACCACCAACACCTTTCGCACCCACCGCCGCGTCCTCGCTGGCACCAACCAATCGGCTCGCGAACTGACCACGCGCGCCGTCACCACCGCACGCAAGGCCGTCGCCGACTCCGGAAAACCTGCACGTGTTGCCGGTTCCCTATCTTCCCTCCAGGATTGCTACCGCCCGGACCTCGTCCCGCCCGACGACGAGTGCCTCGCGGAACACTCCGAACGCATTGAGCACCTCGTCGCCGCCGGTGTCGATCTGCTCCTCATCGAAACCATGAACTCCATCCGCGAAGCCATGATCGCGGCCCGAGTCGCCATCAGCACCGGCCTCCCCACATGGGTCAGCTTCGTCTGCGACGAACACGGCCGCATCCTCTCCGGCGAATCCCTCGCCCACGCCGCCGAACTCCTCTTGCCCCTCGGCACCAAAGCTCTGGGCATCAACTGCATGCCCGCGCACTCTCTAGCCAAACCCCTCGCCGAACTGCGCGCCGCCTGCGGCCCCGATGTCCCTCTGATCGCCTACGGCAACATCGGCCATGCCGACGACACTCAAGGCTGGATCAACACCGACGCCACCAACCCCGAGAGCT
>CANHUG010000279.1 GCA_947462995.1 Verrucomicrobiales bacterium
ATCATCCCGCAATCCCTTCCAATCCCCCAACGCCCCATTCTCCAGCAGGCTCTTCGCATGCTCCGTCACCCGCGCCCCCGCACTCAGCACCTTCGCATGCTTCAGCACCGCACGCCCCACCGATTCCAAATCATCCACCTTCTCCGTCTGCACCGACAAAAACCCATCCCCAATCAGTAACCCCAGCGCCAAAGCCACTCGCGTCCGGTCCGTCGAAATCGTCTTCGGTATCTCCCTCCTCAGCTTCTCATACGGCAACCCTCCCAGCTTGTCCAATTGCCCGAAAATCTTCCGAATGCTCGGCGTCGTGAACTGATTCACCCCGTACTCCTCCCGCATGTGCTCGTCCTCAAGCAAATCATCAGGCACCACCGGATCATCTCCCCCCTCCTCCTTGCCCTCAGCCTTCCCAGCCTGATCCGCCTTCTCCGCAGGTTCCTCCGCCGCAGCCGGTGCCTTCCCCTCCTGCGCCGTCACCGGCACAACCCCGCACACAAATACAATCAAGGGAAGCAGTCGGAAGCGCATGTTGGTGATGGTCACATTGATAACGCCCGCCACCGCAACTCATTATCACGACGACACGCCGCGACCCCACAATTTCCGCAGCCGGATCCCCCGGACTTCCGGAGTGGTGGAGGTAAGGGGATTCGAACCCCTGACCTTCTCATTGCGAACGAGACGCTCTACCAACTGAGCTATACCCCCATTCCGGCGCGGTCATCTTTGCTGCCGCGGCCTCATCCTAGAAAGCACCCGCCACCAGGCAAGCGGAATCCACATCCGTTTCTCCAGCCGCTATTTCCTCCTCCGGCGCGTTTCCAGTTGCCCCCTCCCACAACCCCCGCGAGATCCACCACATGTTTGCGGCGATGAAAATCCTCAGCGGCACTGCCCACCCCGTCCTGGCGGACAGCATCTGCTCCTACCTCAATGTAACTCGCACCGACGCTACGGTCACCACCTTCCCGGACGGTGAAAGCTTCGTCAAAATCAACGAAAACGTCCGCGGCAGCGATGTCTTCATCGTCCAACCCACCTGCCCGCCCACCAATCACAACATCATGGAACTGCTCATCATGGTCGACGCCGCACGGCGCGCCAGCGCTGAGCGGATCACCGCCGTCATCCCCTTCTTCGGCTACGCCCGCCAGGACCGCAAAGACCAACCGCGCGTCCCCATCACCGCCAAACTCGTCGCCAACCTCCTCACCGCCGCAGGCGTAAACCGCGTCCTCACCGTCGACCTCCACGCCGCTCAAATCCAGGGCTTCTTCGACATCCCCGTCGACCACCTCTACGCCCAACCAGTCCTCACCCGCTACCTCCGCCAGCAAGGCCTCATCGGCAGCGGGCTCGTCGTCGTCTCCCCGGACGTCGGCGGCATCAAAATGTCCCACGCCTTCTCCAAAACCCTCGGCGCTGACTTCGCCATCGTCGCCAAACACCGCAGCAGCGCCACCGAGGTCCAGGCCATCAATGTCATCGGCGAAGTCGAAGGCCGCGACGTCCTCCTCGTCGACGACATGACCGAAACCGCCGGAACCCTCACCGCCGCCGCCCGCCTCCTCAAAGAACGCGGAGCCAAACGCATCCTCGCCGGCGTCACCCACGCCGTCCTCGGCGAAATGGCCTTCGAACGCCTCGCCGCCAGCCCCATCGAACAACTCATCTGCACCAACACCACCCCCATGGCCCACGGCCCAAAGGTCGCCCCACAGGATATCTCCCCCATCCTCGGCGAAGCCATCCGCCGCATCCATCAGGGCGAAAGTGTCACCTCCCTGTTTGACAACCAATAGCCCGGCGCTAGTTTCGCGCCCCTTTTCCGGACTTCCCGGAATCGGCACCCCCTGCCCTCCGGCCCTGCGGGCGCAGCATCGGCTGCGGCGTGGCCCGGAACCCACAGGGTAACTCATTACCGTAACTACATCCATGTCCAAAGCTCAGTCCCTCACCGCCCACAGCCGCAAACGCAGCGGCTCCGGCGCCCTCAATTCCCTCCGCCGCGAAGGCCTCATCCCCGGCGTCGTCTACGGGAAATCCGTCCCCAGCATCATCGTCCGCCTCAAGGCCAAGGAAGTCGAAACCGTTCTCAATCACTCGGCTTCCGACCAGATCCTCGTCAACCTCACCATCGAGGACACCAACGAGACCAAACTCGCCCTCCTCCAGGACGTCCAACACAACCCTCTCACCGGCGCCATCATCCACCTCGACTTCCACGCCATCCGCGAAGACGAAGTCATCCACGCCAACATCCCCCTCAGCCTCACCGGCGACGCCGCAGGGGTCAAAGCAGGCGGTCTCCTCGAACACCTCGTTCACAAACTCTCGATCCACTGTCTCCCTAAAGACCTCCCGGAAGCCATCCAGGTCGATGTCTCCGCCATCCCACTCGGCGGCGCCCTCCACATCCGCGAAATCCCTCTCCCAGCCGGCGTCCGCGCCCTCGCAGACGGCGACATCATCGTCGCTCTCGTCTCCGAACCAAAGGTCTCCGCTGAACCAGTCGTCGCGGCCCCTGCCAAGGACGCCAAAGGTGGCAAAGCCAAGGGCAAGAAGTAATCCTTCCCCCCTCTCCCTTCACGCCGCCCCGCCGCCCTCCCATGGGTGTCGGGGCGGCCTTTTTTTGCCCGCATCACCCGAACCTAGCAACCCTCACCCGCACCTCGCCGCAGCCATCCCCTCACCAATCCCGCCGCCCCACACCCCGCTCAGTACCGGATGATCGTCGCCTTCTTCCTCAGCTTCTCCATCCACTTCTCCGTCGCCACCCGCTTCCGCTCAATCATGATCCGCCGCTCAATCTCCGCATCCACTTCCTCCTTCGGCTTCATCTTCCCCGCCTGACGTCCCTCAATCCAGAAAATGTAATAATTCCCCCCGAACGTAATCACCTCGCTCACCCTCCGGTCCTCCAGCTTCACCACCACCCGCCACATCGCCGGTGCCAAATCCTTCTCCTCCACCCAATCCCAACTCCCGCCCTTCTCCGCCTTGCTGTCCTTCGAGTACGTTTTCGCAATCGTCGCAAAATCATCCCCGCTCGCCAGCTTCGTCCGAATCTCCCGCACCAGCGCCTGCTGCCCCGCAGGCGTCGACCCAAGATCATCACCAGGAATCGTCACCGACCACAACTTCAACCGATCCCCCTCCCGATACTCCGCCGCGTGCGCCTTCAAATACGCCGCCTTCTCCTCTTCCGTAATATAAGTCTCCTTCACCGCCGCAAACTGCCCGCGCATCATCTCCGCAATCACATTCTTCCGCTGCTGCTCGAAAAACTTCTTATAACTCATCCCGCTGCTCGTCAGTTCCTTCAGAAAATTCTCCCGCTTCCCCTCAAACATCTTGTCCACAAACTGCGTCCGGATCGTCTCCTCCGCATACGCATTTACCTTCGAATCAAACGCCCCCCGGAACGGCTCGAATTCCTTCAAAACCAACTCCTGATCAATCAACTGATCCAGCACCCGCGCCCTCAACTTCTGGCGCTCCGCCTCCCGCTCCTTCGGATCCGGAAACCGCCGCATCAGGTCAAGCTCGCTCGCCTTGTACAATTCCTCCACCTGCGAATCCAGCACCGGCCGCCCGTTCACCGACGCTGCGATCCCGTTCTTCTCAGCAACACTCGGTCCAGCCACCATCAGGCTCACAGCCGCTATCAGGGAATATGTACGGAAAGACATGATCAGATGCACTCAGTGGTTCCAAACTTCCTCTCCTCACTCCCACAAAAACGACTTCTCCTCGTCAAGCACCACCCCGCCCTGCAGCAAGGTGCACTTCCATCCAAGAATCGACCCGTTCCGCTTAAACTCATCCCCAATCACCGCAAACCGCACCGTCCGCGTCTTCGCCGGCAATTCCGCCCGCTGCGTGTGCACCGCAAAACCAGTCGCCGACTGACGATACTCGAACTTCAACTCCACCGGCCGACTCTTGTCCTCCACATTCCAGAAAAACGTATAGTAATTCCCCTTCCGCGCCTGCCGGTCCGCCTGTGACACCGCCCCATACAGCAACCGCTTGTGCTCAAATGGTAGGCTCTGATCCACCGCCACCGGCCGGTTGTCCGGATCCAGTCGGAAAATCTTGTGCTTCGTAAACCCGTTCGCAGGCCCGGAGGCACACGAAACAAGGGCAAGCACGCTGCCAGAGGCAACCATCGCGGCGGCGGAACGGAATGTCATGTCCCCATCACCTTCACCGGGCTCCCCTCGCCTGTCAACGTCGGCAATGCACCCCACCACTCCTCCCCCAGCCCCATCCTTTCCCCGCGGTTGCAGCTTTACCTCCCGCCCCTCGACACGCATCTTCAACCACCATGCTCCCCGGCCGCTCCGCCTCGCTGTCCGCTCTCCTCACCGCCGCCAGCCTGCTCCTGCCGCCAACCCCCACCCACGCCTGCGACGCCTGCCAGTCCCGGCTCGTCGACCCGCTCTCCGAACCTCCCCCGCGCTTCACTCCCGATTTCGCGGAAGCCACCCCCGGCCCCCCCTCCCCCCTCCCCCGCCAACCCAAGGGCCCAGCCACCCCTGCCACCCGCCAACCCTCCGGCGCTCTCTCCGGCCGCATCGTCTTCACCAACGCCGGCCACGGCTGGACATGGACCACCAACTGGCGGCTCCAGCGCGGCATCACCCAGGAAATGAACGAGGACATGGGCAACCTCGACCAGATGAACGCCTTCGCCGCATGGTGCTTCAACGCCGGCGCCGTCGTCGTCCCCATGCGACCCCTCGGCCAGCAGCGCAATGAGGTCGTCCTCGACAACGACGACCAACCCCGCGTCACGTTCTCCGGCACATGGGCCGACAGCACGTCCCCAATCTTCTTCGGCAGCCCCGGCGACCTCCCCTACCGCTACGCCGCACTCTCGCCCATCGAATCCGCCACCGCCACCTACACCCCGAACATCCCGGAACCCGGGCTCTACCCAGTCTACACATGGGTCCGCCACGGCTCGGACCGTTCTCTCCAACTCTACAGAATCCGCCACTCCGGCGGCGAAACCGAGGTCCGCATCCCCCACCACATGGTCGGCAATGGCTGGGTCTATCTCGGCGAATACTTCTTCAACACCGGCAGCAATCCCGCCTCCGGTTCCGTCATCGTCAGCAATCAGCGTTCCTCCCCGGACGGCACCTACGCCTTCGCCGACGCCATCCGCTTCGGCAACGGCATGGGCTCAGTCAACCGCGGCACCGGCACCAGCTCCTACCCACGCGAAGAAGAAAGCTGCCGCTACTGGATCCAGGCCCACCTCGGCCAGGGCCAGTCCGACGCCCTCTACGACGGC
>CANHUG010000280.1 GCA_947462995.1 Verrucomicrobiales bacterium
CAATCGCTCCAACGCCGCCCGATCACCCCACACTTCCGTCACCACCGCGTCCGCCGCCTCCAGAAACTTCTCAACCACTAACGGCTGCACCGCCAGCGTCGCCGCCTCATTGTCAAACCCTCCCTCCGACACCTGATCCTCCGGCAATTTCTTCGACGCCACGCTCCCGATCCCGAATAGATCGCTCACCGTATACCCATACTCCGTCCGGTTCAGCCGCCTCGGCACCACATGCCCCGGATCCACCGGAAGTCGGCTCACATCAACATCCGCTAGCGTCCTCCCGATCCACTCGGAAAGCCCCACACGCACCTCGACCGGCAATTCCTTCGCCTCCTCAGGCGGCATCCTCCCCCCATCAATCGCATCCCGGACTCTCACCCATTCCTTCCTCGACCTCCACACATCCAGCGCCCCCCCAAACTCCCCGAAACTGATCCCTCCCTCCGCCTTCCGCTCACTGTGACACTTGAAACAATACCCCTCCAGCACCGGCCTCACCTCCGCCTCCTCCATCGCCCAACCCGTCCCAGCCACTCCCCATCCCGTCACCAACAAAATCCCCACAGCCAGCCCTGACCGCCGCACACGCCCGCTTCGCAGTCTCTGAGGATCAATCGCTCCATTCATGATTCGTCTCCAATCCCCACAACCATGCCTTCCACCTCCAGCTTGCCAAGGCTTTTCCTCCAGCAGCCGCCCGCCCCGTCGCCACTACTCGCCCTCATCAATCACCCACCGCCATCACTTCCCGCCCGCCGGTGCCTCAGCCGGCGGTGCCCCCGGCCCCTCCACCGCATCACTAGCCTCCACCGGCCCCACACTGAACGCCGCCCCTTCCATTCCAAAAAACGGATTCGACGCCTTGTCGTCCTCCCGCCGCTGATCATACACCGCCATCTGTTCCTCCGTCAGAATCCCAGCAAGGGTCTCCCGCTCCTTGGCACTAGCCAAGTTCCCCAGAAACGGCATGTCCTCCATCTCCACCCCGAACACTCCCCCGTCAGCATCAATCGTCGCCATCGTCGCAATCGCCTCAGCCGGCGCTCCCGCCGCTTCCAGATGCGCCGCCAGATCCGACTTCTGCGGCTCCGTCAGCCGCGCATTCGCCAGCGCCTGGAACACCCTGTCCTTCTGCTCCGCATTCAATCCTAACTCCCGGTCCAGCGACCGAATCCTCCGCTGCGCAAAATCCTCCGCCTTCGCTGCTTTGTCTTCAGCCTGCGCCTTCTCGTGCTCCGCCAGTTGCGCCGGCTCCAGCATCCCTTTCAAAAACTCATCCAGCGTCTGCCGCTGCTCCACCGACGCCGGCGTCTTCCCAGTCATCGCCTCCTGCATCTTCGCCATCTTCGATTCCCGATCCGCCACCAGAAAAGCCCGCAGCGCTTCCTTCTGCGGCCCCGTCAGCTTCAACCGCAGCGCCAACCGGTCCGCATCGCGATTCGCCTTCCGCTCCGCTTCCTTCTTCATCATCTTGTCAATCTCCGCCTGATCCGGCGCCTTGAATTCCCCCATCTCTGGCGGCACCGCGCCGTCAACTCCAGCCACCACCACCGCCCCATTCTTCGCCACAGGCCCGCCCACCTTCACTGGCTTCACCGCTGCCCGCGCCTCCGCTGCCTTCACCGCCGCTGTCACCACCCCGCCCGCCTTCTCAGGCGCAGGCTTGTCGAAAAGACGGTAAACTCCCGCCCCACAGGCGGCACCCAGCAAAAACGTGATCGGCAACGCGGCTTTCATGCCTCCCACCGTGGATGCGGACCGCCCCACCGTCAAGCATCGTCAACTTCCACCCGCTCAATCCACCGCAGCTTCGCACTCGTGCTCCGCGAATTCGCACGCTGCTCCGCCACACTCGCACGCCACGGCTGATCGTCCGCCACATAATACCCTCCCCCAGCCGCCATCGCCGCAAACGCATGCTTCACCCGCCGGTCTTCCCCGCTGTGAAATGTTAGCACCGCCGCCCGACCACCCGCACGCAAACACCCCGGCAACGCCCTCAAAAACGCATCCAGCGCGCTGAACTCCCCGTTCACCTCGATCCTCAACGCCTGAAACACCCGCCGGATCGTCCGCTGCACTTCCTCATCCCCGCCCACCCGCAATCGATACACCGGAGCCACCACCGCTCTCACCGCCTCCGCTAACGCCACCGTCCCCGCAAACTCACGCCCCGCCACCACCGCCGCCACTTCCCGCGCCAGCGGCTCATCCGCATTCTCCGTCAGCACCTTCACTAACTTCTCCTCACTCATCCCCGCCAGCAGCTTCCCCGCCGACACCCCGCGCTGCGGATTCAACCGCATGTCCAATGGCCCGTTCTCCTTCCACGTGAACCCACGCGCCGGATCGTCAATCTGCATCGACGACAACCCCAGATCCGCAAACACCGCGTCCACTCCCTCCGGAAATCCCGCCGCCGCCAGCTCGCGTCCCATCCCCGCAAAATTCACCGGGTGAAACAACAGCACATCCTCCCCATACCCCGCCGCCCGCATCCGCTCCACCGTCCGCGGTCCCTCCACCGGATCCACATCAAACGCATGCACCACCGCTCCCTTCCCTAGCATCGCCGCCGCATGCCCGCCAAACCCCAGCGTCGCATCCGCCACCACGTCCCCAGCCTCCAACTCCAGCACCTGCAGCACTTCATCCACCATGATCGGCCGATGCGTCCCCGCAGGCGTCTTGCCAGCCGCCGCCACTTTGCTCAAGGTCTCCCCATCCCCCCGATGCTCTTTGTACTTCTCCGCAAACTTGCGCGGGTTCTTTCCCGAATACCGCGGTCTCCGCGGCGGGCGCGCTCCACTCATCCCTTCTGTGCCTTCTCCGTCTCTAGTCATCCCCCCCACTGACACCATCCTCGCCTCCACGCAAGGTCCTTGCCCATCGCCGTTGCCTCCCGCCCCATCCTCGACCATCTCCCCTCACCCCCCACCATCCCCAGCCGTGAACTCCCGCATCCTCCCGTCCCTCACGCTCGCCCTCGCCTCCATCCTCCCGGCCCCCGCCCTCGAACCTGACCGCTTCGTCAAATCCACCGTCGTCTCCGGCTGCGAAGACCCCATGCAGCTCGACTTCACCAGCGACGGCACGCTCTTCTGGATCGAACGCCGCGGTGCCGTCAAATGGCGCCGCCCAGACGGTTCCTCCGGGCTCTCCGGCACCATCCCCTCGTTCTCATCCGCCGACGCCGGAGCCCTCGCCATCGTCACCGGTCGCCAATGGCCCGCCCAGCGCGACATCTTCGTCTTCTATTGCCCCGAAGCCCTCCCCCGCGTCCTCAAAGTCGAACGACTCTCCCTCGCCCCAGACCTCTCCTTCCTCCCCGACTCCTCCCGCGTCCTCCTAACCATCCCTCTCGAAGTCGGCATCGATCCCTCCCACTGCGGCGGCGGCCTCGCATGGGACGGCCACGGCAATCTCCTCATCGGCACCGGCGACAACAGCCCGCCCCAGGACACTCCCGCCGTCCACCCCACCGAACGCAATCGCGACTCCCGACGCTCCGCCGCCAACCCCCACGACCTCCGCGGCAAAATCCTCCGCATCCACCCGGAACCCGACGGCTCATTCTCCATCCCGACCGGCAATCTCTTCACCAACCCCAAAGATGGTCGCCCCGAGGTCTTCGCCTTCGGCGTCCGCAATCCCTTCCGTCTCTCCTGCGACCCCAAAACCGGCTGGATCACATGGGGCGATGTCGGCGGCAATGTCAAAACCGACCTCGACCTCGGCCCCGAAGGCTTCGACGAAATCAATCTCACCCGCGAACCAGGCTTCTTCGGCTGGCCGTTCTGCTCGGGCCCTAACCTCCCATGGCGTCCCTTCGACGGCAAATCCCTCAAACCCTCCGGCCCGTTCTGGGACCCCGCCAAACTCGTCAACGACAGCCCGACGCTCCCCGCTCCCATCGCCCTCCCGCCCTCCCGACCCGCTCTCCTCTGGTACGGCTCGGAACCCTCACAAGACTGGCCGTTCCTCGGCAGCGGCGGCCGCAGCATCACCGGCGGCATCATCTTCCGCCGCCCCGCCAACCCAGCCCCCGACGCCCTCCCCGCAGAACTCGACGGAACCCTCATTTTCGCCGAATGGATGCGCAACTGGCTCTGCCTCGCCCGCCTCAACGAAAACGGCACGCTCCTCTCCGCCGAGCCCTTCACTCCTAACCTCCGCTTCCGCAAACCCGCCGCCCTAGCAACCGGCCCCGACGGTGCCCTCTACATCGCAGAAATGGGCGAACGCTGGACCGGCAACAAGGACAGCTCCATCACCCGCATCGCCTACCTCTCCGGCAACCGCCCGCCCGTCGCCGTCGTCTCCGCTCCCGTCACCTCCGGCCCCTGCCCCCTAACCATCAATCCCGTCAGCGCCCCAAGCTCGGACCCGGACCGCGACTCGCTCGCCTTCTCATGGGATTGGCAAGGCGCCGGTCTCTCCGGCCACGCCGACGGCCCATCCCCGTCCTTCACCTTCACCCAGCCCGGTATCTATACGCTCACCCTGACCGCCCGCGACCCCTCCGGAGCCCTATCCAAATCTTCCCTCACCATCGCCGCAGGCAACGCCGCACCCACCGTCTCCTTCTCCAACCCGCCCGACGGCAGTTTCTACGACTGGTCCAAACCCGTCCCATGGTCCGTCAACGCCGCCGACGCCGAAGACGGCAACTCCATCACCGATCGTCTCCTTGTCACCGCTGAACGCCGCGACCGCTTCCCCGACGCCGCCGCCGTCCCGCCCGGTCTCGCCCTCATGCGCGCCACCACCTGCTTCAGTTGCCACCAGACCGCTGACAAATCCGCAGGCCCGCCCTACGCCGACGTCGCCCGACGCTACGCCGCCGACCCCGCCGCCCGTCCAGCCCTCGCCACCAAAATCATCGCCGGCGGCAAGGGCGTCTGGGGCGATCTCCCCATGCCCCCGCACCCGCAGCACTCCCCAGCCGAAGCCGCCCTCATGATCGACTGGATCCTCTCGCTCGCCCAGCAGGGCGAAACCCTAACCGCCCGCGGTGCCTCCGGCGAATTCAAACTCGCCGAACCTTCCCGCCAGTGGGGCACCGCCCAGAACGGTGTTCTCCGTCTCCACGTCGCCGCCACCGACCTCGGTGCCAATGGCCTCGCCTCTCAACTCGGCGCCTCCGAAATCACGCTCCGCTCCCGCCGTCAGCGCGCCTGTTTCTTCGACCACGGCCACCTCGCAGCCTCCCAGGACAATCTCGACCAGGGCGGCATGGTCGCCCGTCTCGAACCCGACGGCTGGATCCGCTTCCGCCACCTCCGCTACCAGGACTTC
>CANHUG010000281.1 GCA_947462995.1 Verrucomicrobiales bacterium
ACCGTCAAAATAGAAAAACTTCTTCCATCTACCGAAACCAAATAGACTTCGGTCACAGACCCTCTCTGTCGTCAAAAAGTCGTAAAGCCAAAAAGACTTACTCCCGCTAATGCTAATCACGTACACCCTCAATCCCTTACCAACCGGCAAGCTAACCACCGTTCCAGCCCCGGGGAATTCTCGTCTCTTCGCACTCATTGAATCAATGTCAGCCACCATCCCACACCTCACGCCATCCGCAAGCGCCACCACCACCCAACGACTCTCCGTTCCCGCCCTCTCCAAACCCGCCCATCTCACTTCTCACTTCCCTCCCCTCTCCGTTCACGCCCCCTCTCCCAACATGCCCTCTCCCCTCGCATCCCGTGGGGATGCCGGCTTGTAGCCGGTGGTCGAGCGAGGCCACGAGCGATGACCACCGGAAAACACACCAAATAAAACCGCACCCCGGAGGGGTGCCGGCCCCTCTCCGTTCCCGAACCCTCTCAAACTTCAAATCTCAAATCCCCACTCTCCCGCAATCCGTCAGCCGCGCCCAGTGAAAAAGAAACGGCCGCGCGGGCTTCTCGACTCTGAGCAGTCATTCCTGCGGGGGCGGATAGGGCCATGCGATTCCTTCCTGCTGTTTTTTTCCTCAGTTCGTCGAGGGGGGAATGAACCTCGCCGTCCACAATGGGGAACGCTCCCAACACTTTCTGGCGGAGATCCTCATACCAATCCGGAGAACCCAAGTCGGCAAGCCCGCCCCCCGGACAGCCCCAACTCATAATGCTGATTCCGAAGCCGGTCCATTTTCTCTCGATACTCGGAATTCATAATCACTTTTTGGATGACCATTAGAGGCTACTCTACCAGCTCACACAGGCCGTAATGCAGCTTGTACCGCTGCTTTTTCGCCCACTGACGAAAACGCTGGCTCACGATCAGTTGCGGAAACCAGCGCGGGTTTTCATCCCCCACTAGGTGGATCCACTCGTAGGTGCACGCGATGTCGAAGTCACCCATGGCCTCCACATCCCTGCGATGAAAGCGCAACGTAAAGTCAGTCCGGCCCTCGTCGTCCCAACCGCATTCCATGTGAGGAATGGAATACGTTATGAGTTCTTGGTTGTCCCAGAAATGAACCCCGGTGAGTTCGCCTGAAAAACCGATGCGCGGGGTCTGGCACCGGGGCATCTCTTTCTCCGCACTGAGCCAGTGAGTTCGGATCGGCTCATCCGGGACATAGGCCATGCCACTGCGGGGCCGCCAATCGATCGGCAGAAACAACGCCCCCTTCAAACCATCCACCTGAAACCTTGACATGAACTTGGCCGAGACCGCAAGCCGATGGCCGGGGGCCAGATCACCAATGTCCGCTGTCCTCTTGAACTCTTCTTTCTCTCCGAGACCTATAATCGTATCCCCCGTAGTGGAGTAATGATAGCCAATCCTAGCTTCGCAATACGCAAGACGTAGATATTCGCAAGAATCGATCTTGGCGTGTGTCGTCTCCCGAAGCCTTCTAATCGGAAGCCTCGACGCCACCAGATTGCACGGAACTGCAAGGGTAAATACCGGGTGAAGTCCGCATTCCTTCAGTAGCGAAAGCGCTTCCTTCATCTGAAGACTCGCTGGGTCACCTTGTAGTTTCGTGTAATCTGAACACTCGCGCTTCGCCACTTCGCTCATTTGCGGCTTTCCTAGAAGCTTGCAAACCTTCAGGAACGTTTCGAAACAACCGATTTGCCCACCAGACGGCGAGCTCTTGTCGACGTCAGATACGCTTCGATAATGAAGCCAAAACTCCCAAGTCTCGTTCATGCTAATGAATGCGGATATCACCTCATGGGACCAATGTCAGCCTCCTTCCCACATCCCGCGTCATACGCAAGCGCCACCACCACCCAACGCCTCCTATTCGCGACCCAATCTCCGTCCCCTCCCTCCTCTCTCCGTTTCCGCCCTGTCACCCAACCCACCAACCGCAGGCCCTTGTGACCATCCAAGCGAATCTCCCCCCTCCCACAAGCCCCCTTAACCCTTCCGCATTTTACTATTTCCTATTTTCAATTTCCAATTTCGCTCCTCCCACAATCCGTCAGCCGAGCCCAGTGAAACAGAAACTGCTGCGCCACTCCGCAATGCCGCCCGAACCGTCGCCTCGCAAACGTCTTCAACCGCTCGTGAGTCAGCTTCCTCGCCCGTGGAAAGTACAACTCCCGCATCACCCGCTCGATCCACACGTCCACCGGGAACGCTGCCGTCCTCCCGAACCCGAACAGCAGCGCACACGACGCAATCTTGTCCCCCACGCCATGCAACGTCGTCAGCGCCTCCAGCGCCTTCTCGTCATCCATCGTTGCCACCGCCCCCAGATCCATCGCCCCGGACGCCACCGTCTCCGCGGTCCGCACCAGAAACGCCGCCCGGTAACCCAATCCGCACTCCCGCAGCGCCGCCTCCCCCGCCGCCGCCAGCACAGACGGCTCAGGATAAGCCCACTGATCCGGCAATCCCTCTTCCCTAACCAACTCACCGAATCGCTCCCGCAACCGCAGCGAAATCGCCCGGATGTGCGGCACCTGCTTCAAGGACGACGTGATAAAAGTCGCAAGGCACTCCCACGACGGTTGCCTCAGAATCCTCAGTCCGGGACACCACGCCACCGCCCGCTGCAGCGCCGCGTCATCCGCCGGAAACGTCGCCGCCATCGCCGCCATGTCCTCACCCAGCCCAAGATACTCCCTCACCGTCTCTGCCATCCCACCCGTGCATTCCAGAAGCCCCGGCTCCACCTGCCGAACCCACACCGCCTTCCTTCCGATCACCCCCGCAAATCCATCGCCCATCGCGTGCCAGTGAAACACCTGCCCGCTGTTCAAGGTCGCCGCCAGGTCAAACGGCCAGCTTCCCGTCTCCACCTTGTGTAACTCACCCGCTTTCACCGCCACCCCGTCGCCTCCTGCAATCCCCGACGCATCACCTCCACCGGAGCCGCCCGCCCGAACCACCACTCGAACGACTGCACACCCTGCCACAAGAGCATCGGCAATCCATTGATCGCCCGCGCCCCGGCCGCCCGCGCCGCCGCCACTAACGGGGTCTCCAGCGGCTTGTACACCATATCATAGACCAGATGCCGCGCCTCCAGCGAACCCTCCGGCAGCAATGCCGGATCCTCCGCCTTCATCCCCAGCGACGTCCCGTTCACAATCAGATCAATCTCCGGCAGCACCTCGCGCAGCGCCTCCGCTTCCCACGCCACCGAACTAACAACTCCTGCTCCCGGCAATCCCTCCAATCCGGCCACCACCTGCTCCACTTTCCCACTCGTCCGATTCGTCAGCACCAGCGCCCGGCATCCTTCCATCGCACACTGCACCGCCGCCGCCTGACCCGCTCCGCCGCCCGCCCCCAGAATCAGGATCCGCAACTCCCGCACCGGCCGCCCGAACTCCTCAGCCACCGTCCTCAGAAACCCCGGACCATCACTGTTCCTCCCCAGCGTCGTCCCATCCTCGCGGAAAATCACCGTATTCACCGCCCCCAGCCGCCGCGCCGCAGGATCAACCTCACCCACCGCCTCCAATGCCGCAAACTTGTGCGGAATCGTGCAGTTCACCCCAGCAAACCCTAACTTCTGCAACGCACCCAGCGCCTCCCGGAATTCCTCCGGCCGCACATGCAGCCTCACATACTGCCCGCCTACCCCGCTCGCTGCCAGCGCCGGATTGTGCATCTGCGGCGACAGGCTGTGCGCCACCGGATCCCCCATCACCCCTAGCACCGCCGGCGGATCCAGCCGCCGCCAGTTCCGCAGGTCCTCGATCGTATAAACCTCCGCATTCATCGCATCCATCACGCCGTCAGCATTGGCCCCCGGTGCCGCAACCGCCGCACCGTTTCCTCTTTCCCCAGCAACACCAGCAGCGGCACCAGATCCACACCGTGTCCCTGCCCCGTCACCGCCACCCGCAGCGGAAACATCAGCGCTCCCACCTTCACCACCAGTTCCTTCGCCGCCAGCGCCACACCTTCCTGCACATGCTCCGCATTCCAGTGCACTAACGCCTCGAAATGCCCCGCCAGACACGCCAGCCGCGATCCCGCATCCGCCTGCCCCATCACCTTCGCCTGCGCATCCATCGCCACCGGACTCCGTGGATCAAACTGCATCACCAGATGCTCCGCAATCTCCGGCACCACCCGCACCTTCGGCTTGATCAGCCCCAGCACGCCTTCCAGCAACCCGCTCCCCGGATTCGCCAGCAGCGGACTCGCCGACTTCAAACGCAGCACCTCCGTCGCCTCATCCTCACTCGGCTCACCACCCGTCAGCAACCGCACCAACGCCCGGAACGTCACACCGTGCCGCGGATCTTCCTCATCCACCGTCGACGGCGCGCCCCGCAGCCACGCCACCGCCGCCCCCGCAAATCCCTCCGCACTCTGCGCCTTCACATACTCACCGTTCATCCACCGGCACTTCTCCATATCAAACCGCGCATTGCTGTGATTCAAATGCTCCCAGTCAAACAACGCCTGAATCTCCTCCAGCGCCATCACCTCACGATCATCCTTCGGCGACCACCCTAGCAAGCAAAGATAGTTCCGCACCGCCGCCGGCACAAACCCATTGTCCACATAATACCCCACCGCCGCTCCCTGGTCGCGCTTGCTCATCTTCGACCCGTCATCATTCAGAATCAGAGGAATGTGCGCATACTCCGGCGGCTCCGCATCCAGCGCCCGGAACAACTCGATGTGCTTCCCTGTGTTGAAAATGTGATCCTCCCCGCGGATCACATGCGTGATCCTCATATCAATATCATCCACCACATTCACGAAGTGGAAAATGTAACTCCCGTCCGGCCGCCGGATCGTCATGTCCGGCTCCTTGCTCCGGTCAATCTTCACCTCCCCGCAGATCCGATCCGGCAACACCACCGTCTCCCGCGGCGACCGGAACCGCACCGCCCCATTCTCCTCCACATACGTCAATCCCTTCGCCTCCAGCTTCGCCAGCGCAGCATCATACAAATGCTGCCGCTCACTCTGCAGATACGGCCCATGCGGCCCGCCGCAGTCCGGTCCCTCATCCCAGTCCAATCCCAGCCACTTCAACCCGCTGTAAATCGCCGCCACCGCCTCCGGCGTGTTCCGCGCCGCATCCGTGTCCTCCACCCGCAACACAAACACCCCACCGTTCCTCCGCGCATACAACCAGTTGAACAACGCCGTCCGCGCCCCGCCCACATGCAGGTACCCAGTCGGCGACGGCGCAAATCTTACTCGAACGTTAGTCATATCAGGAGC